>CAYJTW010000055.1:0-7211 GCA_964373225.1 uncultured Candidatus Peribacteria bacterium | reverse complement strand
AGGGCCTTGCGGTCCTTCTCTCCTCTATTGAGCTCTTCGTCGTACGCGCGCTTGGCGGTCTCGATGATTTCCTTCGTGATCTTCTCCTGCTCGGATCCGTAGAGGAGTCCGCGGGAGATCACTTCCGGGTCGCCGACGAGACGCTTGCTCTCGGCGTAGGCCTTGAAGACGATGACGATGGCCCCCGCGTTACTCATCACCTTGCGGTCGAGGAGCGTGCGTTCGCCTTCGCCCGCCGAACCGCGGCCGTCGATGATGACGTCGCGGAAGGGGAGCTTGGTCTTGCTGCGGCGCGCGTCGCCCTTGGCGTCAAACTCCATGATTTCGCCGTTGATCATCAGGTGGATCTGGTTCTCGGGATACCCGAGACTTTTTGCAATGCCCGCGTGCGCCACGCGCATGTGCGGTTCGCCGTGTTCGGGGATGATGTGCCGGGCGCGGACCAGGCGGTGCATCAGGAGCAAGTCGTCCTGGTAGCCGTGGCCGGTCGTGTGCAGCGCGAGTTCGGCGTTGGTTTTGACGATCGCGCCCTGAAGGTCGAGATTGTTGATCACCTTCGCGACTGCCCGCTCGTTGCCCAGAATCGGGTTGCTGCTGAGGATAATCGTATCGCCCTTCTTCACCGCGATATGCCGGTGGGTGCCGAGCCCAATACGGGCGAGGCCTGCCATCTCTTCGCCCTGGCTGCCGGTGGTGATGATCAGCACTTCGCTGTCGGGCAACCTGTCCATCGCGGGGTTCACCTTGCGGATGAGCCCGCGCGGTGCTTTGAGGTAGCCGAGATTTTCGGCGATCTCGATGTTGGTCTCCATGCTCCGTCCGGAGATGAAGACTTTGCGGTTGAACGTCTTTGCGTGGTCCACGACCTGCGCAATGCGGTTGAGGAGCGAGCTGAACGTTGAGATGATCACGCGGCCTTTGGCATCGCGGATCAATCCGAAGAGTGTCTCACTGATTTCCCGCTCGCTCTTGCTGTGGCCGGGCTTGGTGGCATTGGTGGAGTCCGCGATGATGGCCAGCACGCCTTCGTCGCCGAGTTCCGCGAGTCGCGAAAAGTCTGCCGGAGGCTCGTTCATCGGGGTCATGTCGAACTTGAAGTCACCCGTGTGGACGATCCGTCCGTACGGAGTGGTGATCGCGATGGCGGCGGAGTCGGGGATCGAGTGTGTGACGCGCAAAAATTCCACTTCGACTTTTCCGAGGCGGACTTTCTCCCGGAAATCAACGGTATGGAGGCGGCATTTTCCCGTCAGGTCTTCCTCATCCAGGCGCTTTTTGACGAACGCCATGGTGAGTTTTGTGCCGTAACATGGCGGAAAGTGCAGCTGCGGCAGCAAATGTTGCACCGCGCCGATGTGATCGAGATGCCCGTGCGTGAAGAGGATCGCCTTGATGCGATTTTCCCGTCCACGAAGGCTCGAAAGATCGGGGATCAGATAGTCGATGCCGAGCATGTCTTCGTCGGGAAACTGAAGTCCCAGATCGATGATATACAGATCGCCGTCGACATCGATAATGAAGCAGTTGCGTCCGACCTGTTCAAATCCTCCCAGAGGATAGAGGCGGAGGCCTTTGCCCAGACTCGGGAGCGGGCTCGGGATCGGGATCGGGGACGGGCCGCGGCTTGGGTTTACGTCTTGAGGTCCTCGCCCGCGTGCGGCGTTTGCCGGCGCACCTCCCGTTGTGGGATGTATCGGTGACTGACCGGGCATCGGTACCGGGCGACCCCGCCCGCGCCGTCTGCGGCGATTACGTCCCTGACCATGGGGTCTCGGACCACCCACCGTGGATGTCTTGAAGAATTGCCCCCCTGAATTTTGTGAAGGTGCTTGGGGCGGAGAACCTCCTCCGGTAACCTCGAACATGTCTGGAAAGGGAAGAATGAAATGGAAGACTACACACACTGTACTCCCCCGGGAATCAGAAAGCAAGTGTTCGAATGTCACGAAGTCATTTTTTTGGCTTCAGTTCAACGAATTTTTACTTACATTTTCTGCTTTCAGACAGCCGTCAATGCGTGCATTCCTCTGCGGTTGGCAGGCCGTTGCCACGCTTGTCGAAGCATCATTCCTTCTGTAGCCTTTCGTTCTGATGGACATTGTCGTCCGTACAGGCAAGACGAAAGCGGGCTCCGGCACCCCTCGGCACGGCTCGGGGCAGGCTCCGCTCGCCGCTCTTTCCTTTACGTCCGTCCATGGAGAACAGGCATGTCTGCTGTTACACGGAGAGGCGGAAACGCAGGACGGAAAAACCTTTGAGCAGGAGTGTTCGACAATTATGCAGCAGTCACTGTTGGGGAGCGAAGGGGAGGCATGGAACCGTCTCGATGGCACACTCAAGGAACTCAACGGCCTCCTGAAAGGGTTTCTCATCTCCGGCACGCTGGAGGATATTCATGCGGTGGTGGCGCTCGTTGATCGCGTCGGAACACTGCACGTGTCGGCGGCCGGACGGGGAGAGGGCTATCTGATCCGGGGCGGGACGGCGAGCCAGATTACCGAATATACGAAGGGAAAGCCGGTCTCGGCGTTCATTCATATTTCGAGCGGCGCGCTGGAGCCGGGCGATAGGGTCATCTTCTCCACCCAGAGGCTGCTCCGTGCGCTCACCCCAGCACAATTGGCTTCACTAAGCCATGAAGACAGTCAGTTCATTGACGAAGTTGTCGGTACGCTCGAAGGCGAAAAAGAAACGGCGGCAATCGCCACGATCCATCTCCCGTCCGGTGACACGGATCATGTACAGAAGAGAAAGATGGAGAGCGACGATGCACCTGTGCGTTCCCGGGGAGGGGCAATTCCTTCCCGCCGCAGCGGACGCAAGAGCGACAATGTTGCCGTGGCATTCCTGCAGGGGCTTGGTGAGCGTTTACTTTCCATCGGAAAATCCGCCGGTGAGCGGGGGCTGGCCTTCGGGAAGACCGGTGCGGGAAAAATGATCAGGGAATCGTCGAAATTCAAGACACTGAAGGAAAAGGGCGGGGGACTCATCGCCGATCTCAAAGATCCCAAGCGCAAACGCAGGGCGCATCTGCTCCTCTTCGCCTCGGCGATTGCGGTCCTTCTCCTTCTCTATGTGATCGTGAACTTTGCGACGAGCAGCCAGCGCAGCAAAACGCGGGCGGAGCTGGCCGATCTCATGACGCAGATCGAACAGGAACTGCAGACGGCCGATAACCGCAGGCTCGCGGGCGACATCGATGCCGCAAACAGCATCCTCCAGCGTGCCGAAGAGCGTGCCAGGCAGGTCATGGACAATGAATCGGGCTACTTCCGGTCCGAATCACTCGATCTGCTCGATAAAGTTCGCAGCAAAAGCGAGGAGATCAACAACATTCTCCGCGTTCCGGCGCGCGTTCTCGTCAACATGAGCTCGAAGAACGCGAGTGTGAGCGCACACGGTCTCATTGGTTTGGGAGAAGGGGAATTCCTCGTCTACGACCGACAAAACAGCTACCGGGTGCTGCTCAACCGCCTCGACGAGCCCAAGCGGATCGCCGAAGACGACTTGATCCTCCAGGGCACGAATTTCCCGCGCTACAAATCACAACTCTTCATGACGACAGGCAACAGTCTCATTGAGCTGAATGCCAACCAGCTTATCCCGATGAAAACCGAGGATCCCGCCGGCTGGATGACCGGCAAGGATATCGAAACGTATCTGCGCTATCTGTACGTCCTCTCTCCGGAGAAGAAGCAAATCTTCAAGTATGAGCGGCTGAGTAACCGATATACCGCCCCCGCGCAGTACAATGTGAACGGCGATCTGACCGGCAGCCTCGATATGGTGATCGACACGAGCGTGTACCTCCTCAAGGAAGGAGGAGTCATCCTCAAGCTTCTGCGCGGCGAAACACAACCGTTCGTGATCCGTCACGCCCCCGATACTGTTCTGAAGGATGCGACCAAAATGTTCAAAGCGCCCGGGGGGAGCTTCTACTTCCTCGATCCCAAGAAGCCGCGCGTGATCGTCACGACCGACGGGGGCGCCACGGGCGAATCGTCATACGTGAAGCAGTACATTCTGGAAGGCGAGCAGCTCGGGACGCTGCAGGATCTGTACGTGGATCCCGAGCAGAGCTATCTGTATGTGCTGGATGAGAAACGAGTGTATGTCGTGGATCTCGCAACGCAATGAAAGTCCTCATCTTCGGTACCTTCGACCACCTCCACCCCGGCCACCGTTTCGTCATCACCGAAGCGATAAAGCGCGGCGATGTGACCGTCATCATTGCGCGCGACCGCAACGTGCACCGCATCAAGGGAAACCCGCCCGTGCAATCCGAAGGAGACCGCGTACGGATCCTCCGCGATGCATTCCCCGCCGTCCGCGTCCTCCCCGGTGATCCGGTGGACTTCCTCGCGCCGGTCCGGTCACTCAAACCCGATCTCATCCTCCTCGGCTACGATCAGCAATTGCCGCCGGGGGTCACCGAAGGAGATCTTCACTGCACAGTGGAACGGTTACCGGCGTACAGGCCGGAGGAGTTTAAGAGCAGTTTGAGGCGAAAAAAGTGATCCTTCGGCAGGCTCAGGACAGGCGCCGGCCGAAAAGGCCGAAAACGAGGAAAGGGCAACGGCTCGAAGATGCCTTTGTCACATTTGTCACCTTTGCGGCCTTTGCGGCTTCCAATCTTCGATGTGGAAAAATCTGCTCAATTCGGCTATACTATTAGGAAATGCCTGACACAAAGACCCCTCTCTGGAAACAACTCGTCGGTGCCGCGACAGGCGCCGCCGTCGCGTTTGTTGTCTATCATGGATACACGTTTACGTCTGATCGTCTCACTGCGCTCGTCACGCTGCCACAGGGATCGGGAATCATGGACCGCTCGGGGACGCCCACGCATGTGCGGCCGACGGGGACGTGGGATTCCACTACGCAAGTGTCCTCGAGCAGCACTGCTGCCGTTACTGCAGCTGAATCATCGTCCGTGGCGGCGCAGAACTCTTCGGATCGAGTGTTCTTGGGGCCCTTCGGTATTGCCCGCGGGCTCAAGAAGTTCTTCCAGTTTGAACAGAGCACATCATCGAGCTCGCTGCCGCCGATTGCCGTGAATGCTCCTGCCTCCTCCGCCGCATCATCCGGCACCGCCGGCACCGCCGGCATCGCGCCTGCAGATGCTGCGATGCATTTGTGGCCGGGCTCTACCGCAAGCGGTTCTTCGTGGTCGGAATCGTCCTTTGGCGTCGAACCGCAGCCGGCAGTCACCAGGCCGCTGGTCACGGAGGTTGAGTGGAGTTCGTCTTCGTCTGCCATGTCGGTGGAAGCTGTTACCGATTCTATTCCGGCCGAACCCGCATACAGCGCTCCAGTTGTATCGATGAAGAAGCATCCGGGCAAGCTGCCGCAATCGGGATTTGGATTGGATGTCCTCGCGGTTGTCGCCGTGGGATCGGTTCTCGGAAGGAAGAGGGCGATGAAGAAATAAGACTATGATGGTATCCATGTCAGTACCGTTGGGTTTTTCCATATTCGCCGTGCTTCTCGGCCTTGTCCTCGGAAGTTTCGGCAATGTCCTCATCTTCCGGTTGCCGGAAGGCAAGAGCATCGGCGGCAGATCACGGTGTCCGCACTGCAAGCGGACACTCGGGATTATCGATCTGGTTCCAGTGCTGAGTTTCCTCCTCCTCCGCGCGCGATGCCGCACGTGCAGGGGGGCGATCTCGTTCCAATATCCGCTTGTGGAGCTCGCGAGCGGCCTGCTGTTCCTCTACGCGTTCCAAGCGGCATTCACAGCCCCGTCACCGCATGCATTCGTCATGGCCGCTCTGCTCGTGGTGAGTCTGTGGCTTCTCCTGCTGATCGCCGTCACGGATGCGCGAACATCCCTGATTCCCGATGCGCTGAGTGTGCCGCTCGTTCTCTGTGCATTCCTTCGCGCTGCACTCTTCTGGTCACCGGTGCCGCATGATCTCTGGCCCGTATTTCCGTTCCTTCTGCTCCAGGGTGCGGTGATCAGCGCAGGGTTCTTTGCGCTTCAATGGCTCGTGAGCCGAGGGCGGTGGGTGGGCAGCGGTGACATCATCCTCGCGGCGGGGATCGGCTTCCTGCTCATGGATCCGTCGCTCGTCATCGTCGCGATCGGGCTCGCATACATTCTCGGGGCCGCCTTTGCGTGCATGCTGCTCCTCATGGGACGAGCGACGCGGAAGACGCAGGTGCCGTTTGGACCATTCTTGGCTGCGGGTACTTTTATAACGATCCTCTTTGGCGAGAACATCCTGGCGCGTCTTCTCGGACCGTAATCAAAAGGGCCTACGCCGAGAAGACGGAGGCCCTGATGTGTAATCGTCAGGCGAGCAGGAAGTGCAGAAGCACTGTCCGCTCCAGCCCCGGTTTCTGACCACGCAACATCTGCACTGCAGCGTTCAGCGCAGTACAGGCTGACTGATCAGGATCCGGGGCTGGAAGGACACACTCATCTGACAGGAGGAATTGTACTGTATTTTAAAGAAATGTCAAACATATCCTTGGCCTTCCATAAGCGTAAAAGTCGCCATTCGCGCTATTGTTTTGGCGTGAAACTCGTCGCCCAAAACCGGCGCGCGCGATTCGATTACGAGATTATCGAAACCGTCGAGACGGGCATGATTCTCACGGGCCCCGAGGTCAAGTCGTGCCGGAAGGGGCACATCAATCTCGCGGGGGCATACGTCTCGTTCCTCGGCGGGAAACCCATCCTCAAAGGTGCTGGCGTCAGCAAGTACGCCTTCACCGGACCCGATGTTGTTCACGACGAGCATCGTGATCGTCAGCTCCTCCTCAAAAAATCCGAACTCGGCAAACTCCAGCGCGCGACGGAGGAGAAGGGGATGACGCTCATTCCACTCGAAGTCCGCGCGGGAAAATACATCAAACTCCTCATCGGCGTCTGCCGCGGACGGAAGAAGATGGATAAGAGACAGGCGATCAAGACACGGGAGATTGGGAGGAGGTTACGGGAAGGAAAAGAATACTAGAGTATGAGAATATTCGGGACCCCGGGAATTCAAATGTTTTTCACTTAGACGTCCTAATACTCTAATATTCTATTACTCCATTACTCTTTCCCTCTTACGCGTGTCACTTCTCCCAGCCCAGATTCAAAAAACGATCGAGGAGCTGCAGAAGCTTCCGGGCATCGGACCGAAGTCTGCCGAACGTTTGACGTTCCATCTCCTCCGGAGTTCCAAAGCATCGCCCGAGGCGCTCGGGACGGCGTTGCTCGA
>CAYJTW010000054.1:2203-7358 GCA_964373225.1 uncultured Candidatus Peribacteria bacterium | reverse complement strand
GCAGACCATCACACCGGAGATCTATCTCCACTCCCGCAGCTGGGAGAGCTTTGGAAACTCAGATGGTCAGCCAGATACAATCGCTCATGCCTACACCGCACCGACGAGCATGGCATTGCACAAGTTCTATCTCGTCGGGACATGGCAACTCGTGGCCGATGAACGGCAAGTGCTCCAGAGCGACAACGGTGAAATCCGCATTCGTGCTTTGGCGGGCGAGGTGAATCTGGTGCTCGGAATCGAGGGTTCTACTGAGCCTGTAAAGGCGGATATCGAAGTCGACGGGAAACCTTACAAGACGATCACGATTCAGAACCATGATCTCTACAATCTTTTCAAAGGTATGTATGGACAGCACGATGTTGTACTGAAGATTCATGGAAAAGGAGTTTCTGCCTATGCCTTCACCTTCGGTTCTTGAAAAATATCCTGCGACCTCTATACGACTCCGACATGCGGCTACTGCAAGCAACTGAAAGGCATCATGCAGGAACGAAAAAATTTCGCACAAGAATCATGATGTGACAGCATCGGAACAGGATTTGGCAGAGATGCAGAAGCTCACGGACGGAGGGATATCCGTGCCCGTCTTCGTAGTGGATAAGGGGACGGAGCATGATTTTCGCGTGCAATCGGCATCTTGTAACAAATGAAACTGGGACTAGACAAGTCCTATTTTACATGGTATAAATTGCCCCTTTTGTATTCCCTCTCCCATCCTCCTATGCGTACGTCCGCTTTCACACGCAGTCTGGGCGTTCTGACCGCTCTCGAACTCTTCCTGCCCCTGGGAGGGATGTTGACCACCGTCGAGACCGCGCATGCGGACTACACGCAGTGCGCCGACGGCATCGATAACGACCGCGATGGCCAGATCGATTACCCCGAAGACGACAACTGTTCTTCGATCGATGACAAGACCGAGTGGGCCGATAACGGCGTGTTCGTTTCCGTCACCGACAACCGCGACACCGTATCGCCGGGAGAAGCAGTCGTGTACATCATCACGCTCAAGCAGCAGCGGCAGGACGTTGCGCTCATGGACGTTGCGTTCCACATCCCCTTCCAGAGCGGTATCACGTACTTGAGCGATGACGGATCGATCATCAATGGAGGGGCAACCGGCCGGTGGATCAAAGTCGCCGTCTTCAAGAACAACACCCGCCGCCTCTCGGTGCATGCGGTCATCAGTCCGTATGCCAAGCCCGAGCAGCTGCTCGTCACGCGCGTCACCGCCAACGGCAGCACGGCGAGCGACACGACGCGCGTCAGCACCGCAGGACGGGCGATCCCCTACCCCGAAAATCAGCTCCAGGTCTCGATCAGCGACCACCGCGACAATGCGGGACCCGGCGACGTGCTCGATTATCTCGTCACGGTCCGGAACCCCGAACGCACCGGCACGACCGTGCACGTGCGCGTGAAAATCCCGGTTGCCCTGCGCGTGACCGATGCGCGGGACGCCGACTTCATCGGCAACGAAATTGTCTGGCAGAACGTCACCCTCAACCCCCATCAGGAAAAGACCTTCAGCTTCCGTGCTGTCGTTGATACGCGCGCTCCACGGTCGTACGCGATCCAGGTGGTCGCGAGAGCCGGGAACGTGGTCGCGTATGACCGCACCGTCACCGGCGGATCGCCGTACAACCTCTTTGCGACGATCACGGATAACCGCGATACGGCAAACCGCGGCGACCTGCTCACGTACGTGGTCCGCGTTGACAACACGTCCGGCCGTCTTGATACGAATGCCAGCATCGACGCGTCTCTCCCCATCTACTCGGAATTCGTGTCCGTGACCGAAGGCGGCACCTGGGACGGCCAAAACGTCCGCTGGCTGCGCATGCAGGTCGCTCCGGGCGGCAGCCGCGACCTGCTGTTCACGGTTCGCGTGCGCAGCGATGCTCCGGACGGAACGCTGCTCAGAGCAACGGCCCTCGTCCAGGGGTTTACCACGAGCGACATCACCCAGGTCACGGGAGGCGTCGCCGGTCTGTACGGTCACCCTGCTGATGACCGTTCTCCGTACGGCAGCAGCGTTCTTTCGGTCCGCAAAACAGTCGTCGGCAGTGGCGATTCCAGCTACATCCAGACAACCATGTCGAACGTCGACGTCTATGACCAGGTGCTGATGCCGGTGACGGGTATCGAAGACTTCTTCGGTCCGCTGGAGGACTCCGACAAGTTCCTGACGCCGATCGCGGCGGCTGCAGAAGGCAATGGCCTGCCGCTCGTGCTCTGGATCGCGGTGATCAGTGCCGGAATGATCGCCGGTGGAGCCTTGGGAAAGAAATTCATCGCCTGAAACGTTCAATTCACAGCTTCCAACTCACAACATCATTCTGTGAGTTGGAAGTTTGGTGTTGTCAGTTATTCTTCCACTCTCTCCATCACAAACTTCTTAACGATCTCTGGGAGGCTTTTGACCGCCTCATCGACTTTCTCCCGCTCGTCCTTCGGCGGAACACTGAGCACCCATGCCGCGAGATCCTCACCCTTCGGGTGCGCTGCGCCGACGCCGATCCTGAGCCGCGGGAACTCTTCACCAAGAACAACGACAATCGAACGCAGACCGTTATGCGTTCCCGGCCCCCCCTTGATCCGGAGTCTGACCCCTCCAAGTGGCAAATCGATATCATCGCAGACGACCAGTATCTGCTGCCGCGGGTTGAGCTTGTAGAACTCAACGAGCTTGCGGATGCACTCTCCCGACCGGTTCATGTAGGTCGTCGGCTGCACGAGGAGGATCGGCACGGTGACGATGCGGCCTTCCTGGGTTCGGCAGAGGAACTTCTGATTCTCCTTCCACTCTCCTTCTCCGAATGCTTTCGAGAGCAGATCAATCGCCTGGAAGCCCGCATTGTGCCGCGTTTTCTGATGTTGCTTTCCGGGATTCCCGAGGCCGATGATGACGAGGTGGGGCTTCACGAGGACAAGAATAATAGAATACTAGAGTAATAGGTTCCCATTATTCCAATACTGCATTATTCCGCCTGTTCTCCAATCTTTACTGAAGTGAAGCTCTTTCGTCGGGATCGAGGCATTCGCTCTGTCGGAAGTTGAGCGTGAGGGTTCTTGCCGACGCTCTCTCCCTGCATGTGCTCCGCGACGAACGTCGAGAGGAGTTCTTCGATGTGCTTGGCATTCTTCAGGTTCTTGCTGTGCAGGTACGTTTCCATGTTTTTGAGAATGACGGATTCCACTGCGCGGGGACGCGGGACGCACTCGATGGTGACGGCCGCGCCTGTGGAGATCTTCTCAATCGACACCGTCCCGTACCGCAGAAGCGTGCCGGTAATGCCGTGCGTTTCGGTCGAGACACCCTGGATGTCGCTGTACAGGATGCGGGACGACTGCCGATGGAACCAGCCGAGCCATTCGAGATCGATGATCCCGTGATCGGTGATGATCCAGGCATCGAGGTAGTAGTCGAAAAAATTCCTGAGCCACCAGACAAGTGACACAACGCTCCAGAGACCGAGAATGGCGATCATCGCCTGTGTGTGGCGAACCGAGAGGAGGAGCCACGACGCCAAAAATGACACCGATGGGAAGAGCAGGTAGCGGAGACCAAAGAGCCAATGTTTATGGACAACGATCCGGATGTGCTCGTCGTCCTCCAGGTGCTTTTTAAACAGGAACGCGTCCATGGGTATCAGTGTAGCGCAATGCTCTGCGAAGCGCTGTACACCGGGCAGGAGGGTCCGTAGAATGCGCCAGATGAAGCTCCAAAAACACGGATTCTGGTACCACCTTCTCGATGTCGCCTTCAACATCGTCGTGATCGTGGCGATCGTCGCGGCCATCCGCACCTTCCTGGTCTCCCCGTTCCAGGTGGAAGGCAGTTCGATGGTCGATACGCTGAGCGATAGGGAATACATCATCATCAACAAATTCGCCTACCTGCTCGGCCAGCCGGGGCGCGGGGACGTGGTCGTGTTCCGGCCACCCAATGAGATGAAAAAATATTACGTAAAGCGCATCATCGGCATGCCGGGCGACACGGTGACGATCAAAGACGGCTACGTGTTCCTCAAGCAAGCCGGAGAGAAGGAAAGCAAAAAGCTCGACGAATCGGGCTACCTGAGTCCTCATAATCTCGGCAGCACCTTCCGCCACCCGCCGAGCAGCGGCGACCGCACGGCAGCCTCCTACGACGTTCCCGCCGGTGATTACTTCCTCCTCGGCGACAACCGGCAGGGCAGCCTGGATTCGCGCAGCTTCACCGCCGGGAACGGCAAGCCGATCGCCTACGTGGCGGAAGACGAGATCAAAGGGAGAGTCTGGTTCATCGCGCTGCCGATCACGAAGATTCATGCGCTGGAGGCGCCGGAGTACGGGCTGTAAAAATGCTCGTTAACTCGTTAACTCGTTCATTCGTTCACTCGTAAAACCTTATACGAATTAACCAGTTAACGAATTAACGAGCGCAGATTCCCTTGCACCAGCCATCGAATCCGGTATCATATTGACGCCCGCGAAGGGCTTTTTCTTTACGGATTATGATCTCCGCCGCCTCCACCTACATCACCGAAGCGATTCAGGAACTTGAGCTCGTCCGCTGGCCCACCCGCCAGCAGGCGGTGCGTCTCTCGATGGTCGTGCTCGCCTTCACGCTCGCGTCCGCCGCCGTGTTCGGGCTGGTCGATTTCCTCCTGAGCCAGCTCGTCCGTCTCCTCCTCTCCATCGTCGTATAGGTATGGGCAAGCAGGACCCCCGCGCCGGCCGCAACTGGTACGTGCTGCACACGTACTCCGGGTATGAGGATAGTGTAAAGCAGGCGCTCGAACAGCGCGTGGAGTCGCTCGGCATGCAGGATTACATCTTCAGCGTGATGGTCCCCAAAGAGAAGCAGCTGGTCTTCAAGAAAGGCGAACCGGTCGAGGAAGAGAAGAAGCTCTTCCCGGGCTACGTCCTGGTCGACATGATCGTGACCGATGATTCCTGGTACGTGGTCCGAAACACCCCCAATGTCACCGGCTTCGTCGGCTCGGGCAACATCCCGGTCCCCGTCAGCCCCGAAGAATTCGGCGTCATCGAACGGCGCGTCGGCGAAGAGCAGGCAAAGTTCCGCAGTGACTTCCAGGTCGGCGACCTCGTGATCATCATCGACGGGCCGTTCAAGAACTACGAAGGAAGCGTCCAGAGCGTCGAT
>CAYJTW010000054.1:0-2103 GCA_964373225.1 uncultured Candidatus Peribacteria bacterium | reverse complement strand
GTCGTTTGAGATCGTGCCGTGACGCGGATCTTGCGCATCAGGAGCACGCCGAGCACCGACGCCTGCAGCACCTGGCCGATGGAATACCCCAGCGGAAGTGCGAAGACGGAAAGACTGGATGTGAAGTATGCCGCGATGCCGACCGAGAAGAACGCGGAGCCGACCACAAGAATCGCCGGCGTGACGGTATCTTTATATGCGTAAAAACCACGCAGGAGCAGATGAGACGCGCTCTCGAACGTCGCGCTGATCGCGTACAGAATCAGCGCGATGCGGAAGACGGGATACCACGCGTCGGCATGCAGGTGCACCAAACGCGCGGCAATCGGCGCGGCGAGGATGAGGACGATGCTCGCGGGGATGATCATCGCAAACATCATGCCGAGACCCTTCTCCACGTAGATTTTGAACCGCTGCGTCTCGCCCTTCGCGGCTGCCTGGCTCATCAGGGAATATGCAGACTGTGCGAGCGCGATCCCCGCGATGCCCACGAGCACGCTCTGGAAGTTGCGCGCATAGGCGTTGATCGTGATCGATCCGCCGTCGAGACCCGATGCGATTGTGTCGAAGAGCAGCAACTGGAGTTGCAGCGCACCGAGCGCGAACATTCTGGGGAGCATCAGGAGTCCCATGTGGTGAAGATCGGGATGCCAGAGCTTTTTCGGCAGGCGGAAGCCGTAATGGAAGACGGCCGCCGCACGGAAGAGCACGTACGCGACGGCGCCGCCCACCGTCCCGAGCATCGGCCCGTAGACGCCGACGACGGGCGTGAGCCAGACCGTTCCGGCAATCGTTCCAAGCGTGTAGAGCACCGGGGTGATCCCGTAGATCCAGTACCGCTGTTCGGTGATCAGGTACTGGCCGAAGGAATTCCCGAAGACGAAGAGGAAGTTTGTGAGCAGCGCCAATTGCCCGAAGCGGATGTAGAGCGCGAGGTCGTCACCGGAAAAGTGCACGAGGTACTGCGCAATCCACGGGAACGCGAGGCCCACCCCGAGCGCAATCAGTCCAAAGAGTGCGCCACCCATCGCCATCGTGCCCGTCAGGACCTGATTGATTTCGTCGCGTCTGCCGTGCGCCTTGTGTGCGGCGAGGATCGGCACAAAGACGGTCCCGAGCGCCGACATGATGCACACCTGGAACAGCAGGTCGCTCGGACGGAACGCGCTCACATACACGTCGACCACGCCGAGGCCGGGGAACGTCCGCGCGAGGAGATTATCGCGGATCAGGCCGACGAACGATGCGGAGAACCCCGTGACCGCGAGAACGATCGCACCGCCCATGAGACGGTTTTGGCGGAGGAAAGAAGGGAGGCGCATCTTGGAAAGAGTATCAGATGTCCGTATCCTTGGTTCATAGAAGCCCCAACACTCCAGTTCTCGGCGATGAGTGACGCGCAGGTGAAAGAGTCGCTCAAGAAATACTCCATCGGACTGACCGTTGAGGAAGCGCGGAAGATCGAGACGCTGCTTGGGCGGGCGCCAACCGTGGTCGAAGCGGTCATCTGGGGAATCCAGGGGAGCGAGCATTCGAGTTACAAATCATCCCGGCGCTTTTTGAAGATGTTCCCGACGACGGGCAAGCATGTGATTCTCGGTCCAAAAGAGGACAGCGGAATCGTCGCGCTGACGGACGGGCCGCCGGGCAAGCGCTGGGGCATTGTGATTTCGCACGAATCGCACAATCATCCATCGCAGATCGTGCCATTTGAAGGTGCGGCGACCGGTGTGGGCGGCACCGTCCGCGATGTTGCCTGCATGGGTGCGCGTGTGGTTGGATGCATGGATCTGCTGCGACTGGGGGATTTGAAGAGCGCGGAGAGCAGGAGCATCGCGAAAGAAGTGATGCGCGGCATTGGGGGGTATGGCAATCCCCTGGGTGTGCCGAACCTCGGCGGTGATACGGTCTTCGACGCGGGCTTCAACAGCAATTGTCTCGTGAATGCGATCGCGATCGGGATCGTCCGCGAAGATGAAGTGATCCATAGCGAAGTGCCTGAGGAAGCGGCGAAGGAGGACTACGACATCATCCTGATCGGGAAGCCAACGGACAGGAGCGGCTTCGGCGGCGCGGCGTTCGCGAGTCTTTCCATGGACGAAG
>CAYJTW010000053.1:3486-7412 GCA_964373225.1 uncultured Candidatus Peribacteria bacterium | reverse complement strand
CCCGGCTCCCGCCGCACCCGTAAAAAGGTGGCGCGCGGCAACAGCGGCGGTGGCGGCACCACGGCCGGTCGCGGCACCAAAGGCCAGCATGCGCGCACGGGCAAAGGCTACCGGTTCGGTTTCGAAGGAGGCCAGGTACCGCTGATCCGCCGCCAGCCCAAGCTCGGCGGCTTCACGCATCCGCGCCGCAAGGATTTTGAACCGTTGAATCTCGACACGCTCGACGCCGCTCTGGAGGCGGGTTCCTACGATGTCGCGGCGCTGCGCGAAAAGCGGCTCATTCGCACGGGTAATCCGGTCAAGCTCCTCTCCCGTGGAACCGTCAGCAAGAAATTTTCACTCACCGTTCATGCGGTGTCGGTCAAAGCAAAAGAAGCGGTGGAGAAGGCAGGGGGAAGCATCACGATTATCAACGAGGCGCACGCCCCCGGCGTGCGTACGCGGGTCGAAGACCCGCGCTCGGAATGACATCTCTTTGATTATGCTCACCTATCTTCAACAATTGTGGCGTTCTGAGGACTTACGGAAGCGCATCCTCATCACTGTTTTCCTGCTGCTTCTGTACCGTATCGCATCGCATATCGCGGTGCCGGGTGCCGATCCCATCGGGCTCAAGCAGTACCTTGATACACAGGGCACGGGCGGTCCGCTCGGAGTGTTTGCGGCGCTCACCGGAGGCGGCCTCGATAACTTCTCCGTCGTTTTGCTCGGACTTTCCCCGTACATCAACGCGTCGATCATCATCCAGCTCTGCACGGTGATCTTTCCCAAGCTCGAGGCGCTCAGCAAAGAAGGCGCGCAGGGTCAGCAGGAGCTCAACCGCTACACGCGTTGGCTCACGCTGCCGCTCGGGTTCATCCAGAGCTACGGGTTCCTGATCCTCATCAGCCGCGGAGGAGTCAATCTGATCGATACCTCCTTCCCCGCCGTGCTCCAGCCGATGCTCTACGTGACTGCGGGAACGCTCTTCCTCATGTGGCTCGGCGAGATCCTCACCGAAAAAGGGATCGGCAACGGCGTCTCGATGCTCATCTTCGTCGGTATCGTCGCCGCGATTCCGACCCGCTTCGGTTCCATCCTCCTCGCGGGCGGGGACAAAGTCGGAGCCTTCTACCTGTTTGTCATCGTCTCCATCGCGATGCTCGTTGCCGTGGTGCTCTTCACCGACGCACACCGGCTCCTGCCCATCACCTACGCCAACCAGGGCGCCGGCCGCGGGGTTGCCGGCAACATCCCGATCCGTCTGAATCAGGCGGGCATGATTCCGATCATCTTCGCAATCTCCCTCATCACCTTCCCGGCGATCATCGCGCAGTTCCTGCAGACGGCACCCCGCTTCGCGCCCGTCGTCAGCTTCATCAACGAGTATCTGAGTTCGCAGAACCCGAGCATCCTGTACATGGCGGGGTATTTCCTCCTCGTCGTCGGATTCAGTTACTTTTACGTGTCGGTGACCTTTAAGCCCACGGAAGTTGCCGAGACGATCCAGAAACGCGGGGGGTTCATCCCCGGCGTCCGTCCCGGTCCGCAGACCGCGATGCTCCTCGCAAAAACCAGCAACCGTCTCAATCTCTGGGGCGGCAGCTTCCTCGCCGTCGTCGCGATCATTCCGCTGCTCTTCACCAAATACTCCAGCCTCGGCAGCACCGACCTGCTCATCTCCGGCTCCGGTCTCATCATCATCGTCGGTGTCGTCATGGAACTCATTCGAGCCATCAATGCGCAAATGCTCGCGCATGACTATGAAAAATTGGTTTGATCATCTCTTTCTTACCTCATGGATCCCAATAACAAAACTCCGGAAGAAGAGCACGGTCCCGTCGTCGGTCCGTATGTTCTTGCCGCAAACGGCGATCCGGCTACGGCGCTTCTCTTTCGTGAAAGAGTTCTCGATATGCTTGAAAACGTCGATCTACCTCCACGTGTAGTTTCTCGTGGAGACAGGTTCGTGCCGTCGATGTAATCTTCATTCATGGATCTCGTTCTCTTCGGAATCCAAGGCAGCGGCAAAGGAACTCAGGCGAAACGTCTTGCTGCCGAGTTCGGTTTCGATATTTTTGAAGCGGGCGGGGAGCTCAGAAAGATCGCAGCATCAGGTTCATCACTCGGCCAGACCGTGAAGTCTTTTATTGATAAGGGGAATCTCGTCCCCCACGAGATCATCATGCAGGTTACGAAAGAGGCGATCCTCGCGCGACCGAAATCTCAAAAAATCCTCTTCGACGGCATTCCGCGCGACGAGAATCAAATGAAAGATTTTGACCGGATCATGAAAGAAGCCGGACGCGATTTCCGCTGTATCCACATCCTGCTCACTCCCGACGAGGGGATGAAGAGGATCCTTGGGAGAGCCAAGGCGGAGGGGAGGGCCGATGATGCCGATACGGCGATCATCGAGCGTAGGATGAAGACGTTTACCGGGAAGACGATGCCGGTCATTGAGAAGTACAAGAAGGAGGGCAAGATGACGGAGATCGATGGAATGAAGACCGTTGATGCGGTGTATGGAGAAATGAAAAAAGTGCTTTAGAATGCCAAAGTGTCATCATTCCAAATTTTCACGGCAGAACAGATTGAGGCGCTGCGCAAAGGGGGGAAAGTTCTGCGCGATTGCCTGATGGCGACGGCGGCTCTCGTTGCGCCCGGTATCACGACCGGTCATCTCGATGCATTCGCCGAAGACTTCATCCGGTCACACGAGGGGGCTCTGCCGGCGTTCAAGGGGTATCACGGATTCCAGGCGACGCTTTGCACGTCGGTGAATGAGCAATGCGTGCACGGGATTCCCGGCCCGCGAAAGCTCATAGAAGGAGACATCGTTTCACTCGATGGGGGAGTGCTCTTTGGCGATCTCTATACCGATGCGTGTGTGACGGTTCCGGTCGGAAACATCTCCGATGATGCGAAGGCCTTTCTGCGTGTTTCGGAGGAGGCACTCGAGAACACCTGCCGACTCGTGGCACCGGGCATCAACATCGGCGATATCTCTTCAGCCATACAAAACTCCGTGGAGGGACACGGCTACTCCTGCGTCAACGGCCTCACCGGGCACGGACTCGGCACCGATCTCCATCAATTCCCCGATATCCCGAACGTCGGCAAAGCGGGAACCGGTCCGAAACTCCCCGTTCATACGATCATTGCCATTGAACCGATCACCGCGATGGGGCGTCCAGAGATCATCGAAGAAGCCGATGGATGGACCATTCGGACCAAGGACCGGTCACTATCCGCGCATTACGAGCATACGATTCTCGTAACGGAGCAGGGGTATGAAATTATTGCCTAGCGCACGGACTCAAAGCCCGTGGCACGGCCTTCTAGATTATTATTAGATAATAAAATTAAATTATCGCAATAGAATTTTCATTCCTCGCGGGTTTTCTTGATCCCTCCGCCTTGTACGACCTTCTTTCCATCCGTAAGATGCCTCGGCTTTCCGCCCCGCCCATCATCTGTGTCCAAGGACGTCATAGAACTCACCGGCATTGTGGAAGAGTGCTTCCCCAATGCCACGTTCCGCGTCCGGGTGACCAGTGAACAGGCGCTGGGGCATCAGCTCCTCTGCCATCTGGCGGGACGCATGCGGGTCAACCGCGTGCGCATACTGCCGGGTGACCGTGTGAAGTTGGAGATGACTCCGTACGACCTCAGCAAGGGGCGCATCGTCTATCGATTCTCGCCGGGATCACCCGGCATGGCAACCGCGCCGGGATCGGTGCCTTCCGCATCATCACCATCACCGCCCGGGCGTCTCAGCGAGACGCCCCTACCGCCTTCTCCCACAACGCCTACCCCATGAAAGTCCGACCTTCCTGCAAAGCGATCTGCAAAGACTGCCGCCTCGTCATCCGACGCAACGGCAAGGGCAAGCGCGTGCGCCGGATCGTCTGCAAGAATCCCAAGCATAAGCAGAGACAGGGCTA
>CAYJTW010000053.1:0-3386 GCA_964373225.1 uncultured Candidatus Peribacteria bacterium | reverse complement strand
CGTATCTCCGGCGTCGTCCTCCCCGGCAATAAGCGCATCGAGATCGCCCTCACGGCGATCAAGGGCATCGGACGGTCACTGAGCCGCACGATCATTCAGGAACTCCACATGAATCTCGACACGAAGGCTGATGCACTGAGTGAGACCGATCAGGCGCGACTCCGCGGACGGGTCGAAAAAGAACTCACCGAAGGAGAGTTGAGCCGCAAAGTGTCCCTCGACGTCAAAAGACTCCAGGACATCGGCACCTGGCGCGGATACCGTCACCGCCGAAAACTCCCCACCCGCGGGCAAACGTCCCGTCGCAATGCACGCACAAAGCGCGGCAAGAAGAAGACGGGTCTCTCCGGACGCACGGTCCTCACGAAGACCTAACCTCCCCATTCTAGGGCGTTGCATGCAACGCCCCTACTCGCTCATCATGGCTGACGACAAGAAAACCCCATCGGTCCTCGAACAAGCCCTCGCAGGAGGAGATCCTGTTGGTGGGAAGCCCTCCTCCGCGCCGGACGGCGCTACGGAGGGTACACCCGTCAAAAAGAAGAAGATCAAGCGGTCGCTGCCCAAGGCGCGCGTCTGCATCCATGCCGGCGAAAACAACACGATCGTCACGTTCACCGATCCCGAGGGCAAGGTGCTCGGCTGGAGCAGCAGCGGTGCGGCAGGGTTTAAAGGCACGCGCAAGTCCACACCGTACGCTGCCAAAGTGGCCGCAGAGACGGCGGTGGGAAAGGTGAAGCCCTACGGGAT
The DNA here is from genome assembly GCA_964373225.1 of uncultured Candidatus Peribacteria bacterium. GTDB lineage: Bacteria > Patescibacteriota > Gracilibacteria > Peribacterales > Peribacteraceae > JABFSS01. Next base: position 2,636 of record CAYJTW010000053.1, on the reverse strand, counting down.
CGAGACGGTCTCGGTCGAGATCAAGGGTCTTGGACCGGGACGGGAGCAGTCGCTGCGCGGTCTCCAGGCCGCCGGTCTCACTATTGATGCGATTGTCGACGTCACACCCATCCCGCACGGCGGATGCAGAGCACCCGGGCGGCGGCGCGTCTAACAGCCCTCATCCGGCGCGCTCGAAGCGCGCCACCTTCTCCCACTGCGGTGGGAGAAGGACCCATCCCCCTCAATAATCCCCCTCTATGAAGTACAACGGTCCCAAAGCGAAGAAGTGCCGCCGTCATGGCGTCAACCTCTACGGCAGCGACAAGTACGACAAGATTCTGCAGCGTAAGCCCCAAGGGCCCGGCAAGTCACCGCGCGACCAGCAGAGTCGTCTCTCGGAGTACGGCACGCAGCTCAAAGAAAAGCAGAAAGCGCGCGACATGTACGGCATCACCGAGCGCCAGTTCCGTCTGATGTACATGAGCGCCACCAAGGTCGCCGGCCAGACGGGCGACGCACTCAAGCAGATGCTCGAACGGCGGCTCGATAACGTTGTGTACCGCGCGGGCTTCGCCATGACGCGCATCCAGTCACGCCAGTTCGTCGGTCACGGGCACTTCCTCGTTGACGGCGTCCGCGTGACGATTCCATCGCTCCAGGTGAAGCCGGGACAGATCATCACCGTCCGCACGCAGTCGAAGACATCACCCGTCTTCGTCCCTATCCTCGCCTCCCACGAAAAATACCTTCCCCCCTCGTGGATCACCGTCGACCCGTCGGCCATGCGCATTGAGGTCACGGGTGTGCCTTCCCCCGACGATGCCGAGCGCGCCGTGGAAATGCGCCAGATCGTCGAGTTTTATTCAAGGAATTAATTTTTCTTTCCGCGGGCAGAATGCCCGCTCCCAATACCCCTCTGTCCTATGCATATCATTCAGGAAGACATCGGACTCCCCACCTTCACGATGAACCCCGTGAAGAAGGGCTCTACGAGCCACGTGATCTTCGTCATCGGGCCGCTGCCTCCGGGCTACGGCATGACGCTCGGCAACGGTATGCGACGGGTGCTCTTGAGCAGCCTTCCCGGTGCTGCCGTGACCTCCATGCGGATCGCCGGCGTGCAGCACGAGTACACGACGCTCAAGGGCGTACGGGAATCGTTCCTCGACGTGGGGCTCAACCTCAAGCTCCTGCATCTGCGCAAGCACAGCAAGGATCCGGAGGTCATCACGCTGGACGTGAAAGGCCCCAAGACCGTCACGGCCAAAGACCTCACCGTCAGCTCCGACATCGAAGTCCTGAACCCCGATCTTGAACTCTTCACGCTCGAGAAGGGCGCGTCCGTCGACATGCAGCTCACGGTCGAAAAGGGCGTCGGGTATGTTTCCGCACAGGAGCGCAACAAGAAGCAGAACGAACCCGGCCTCATCTACATTGACGCGATCTACGGTCCTGTGATCAAAGTCCGCTTCGACGTGGAAGCCGCGCGTGTGGGCCAGCGCACCGACCTTGAAAAGCTCGTGCTGGAAGTCCAAACCAACGGATCGCTCACGGCCGAGGAAGCCGTCGCGTTCGCGTCCCAGCTCCTCCAGAGCTACTTTGCCTACTTCGCGTCGGACAAGAAGGTCGTGGAGCCCGAGTTTGTGGCCGATTTCTCCCGCGTCGCCGCCACCCACGTGGAGGACGCGTCCCACACGCCGGTCAAAGAGAGCTACACCCCGATCGAAATCCTCAATTTCTCGCCCCGCACGCTCAACGCGCTCATCAACGCGGGCGTCGGTTCCATCGAACAGCTGACCAAGTGCACCGAGGCCACCCTCCAGAACTTTCGCGGCTTTGGCGCCAAAGCTCTCGACGAAGTCAAAAAGACACTCGGCGATCGCGGGCTGAAATTGTCTGACGATGCTCCAATGGAATCCCTATGAGACACCGTCACTCCCGATTACGGCTAAGGCATAAGCCTGCGTATAGCAGGGCCATGCAGCGCAATCTCGTCACGTCGGTACTCCTCTACGAGTCGATCCGCACCACGAAGAAGCGCGCCGAAGTGGTTCAACCCATCGTCGAGAAGATCATCACGACCGCCAGGACCAGGGACCCCCGCAACGCCATCCGTGCGATCAACGCGTTTGTGATGGATAAAAATGCCTGCAGGAAGGTGATGGAACTGCTCAAGCCGCGCTACAGCAGCCGCACATCGGGATTCACGCGCATGACGGCGCTTGGGCTGCGGCAGGGGGATGGAGCGAAGATGGTCACTCTGGAATTGATCGATTCGGAAGTTGGTGGAAGTAGTTCAGTCACTGACGAAAAGATTCCAAAGAGTCCAAAGAGTCCAAGGACCGCCAAGAAATCCAGTTCCTCCAAATCATGAAGACGACAACAGTTCCCGTATCGGCCCCCCTTTGGCACCTCGTTGACGCGACGGGCCAGACCATCGGATTTGTTGCATCCAAGGTCTCGCACGTCCTGCGCGGCAAGCACCGTCCGACGTTCTCCCCCCACCAGCTGTGTGGCGATCACGTGGTGATCATCAACGCCGCCAAGCTCGCCGTGACGCCGGAGAAAGGCCGCCGCAAAACGTATTTCCATCACACGGGGCGCCTCGGCTCCGGGAGCGTCACCAGCCTCGCCAAGATGATGGAGAAGAGCCC
>CAYJTW010000052.1:5868-7412 GCA_964373225.1 uncultured Candidatus Peribacteria bacterium | reverse complement strand
CCCCCCCCCCCCCCCCCCCCCCCCCCCCCCCCCCCCCCCCCCCCCCCCCCCCCATGAGGAGAGAATAGCAGCGCAGTTCCTTGTTTGCATCGTTTTCTTCGTTTGCTTCGATTGCTTCCACCTCCTTATACTCCCCGCATGTCCGTAAAGACTGTGACCGCAATGACCTGGAGACCCTGGCAGAGCTGGCTCCTCCTCGGCTTCGTCCTCGTACTCTCATACTTCACCTATTTCCACCGGTACTGGGAACCGAAAGCCGTCTTCTGGGACGAAAACTACCACATCGCGAGCGCGCAGAAATACATGAACGGCGTGTACTTTATGGAGCAGCATCCGCCGCTCGGTAAACTTCTGATCGCGCTCGGGGAGAAGATATTCCATGGCAACGAGCGCAACGACCAGTTTTTGACGACCGATTATGGAACGGACTTCGCTGCCGATTTCTCGTTCTTCGGCTACCGGTTCTTCTCGGCCCTGCTCGCCTGGTGGACGGCGCCCGTGATGTTTTTGATACTCCTGGTGCTCCTGCGTAATCCACTGCACAGCGCACTGCTGAGTTTCTTCTACATTTTCGACAACGCGCTCATCGTGCATACGCGCGGCGCGATGCTCGAAGGTCCGCTGTCGTTCTTCTCCGCGATCACCATCCTCTTCTTTTTGCTCACGTTCCTGCAGCGCGACCGGAAGCGGCTGTTTTGGCTCTGGACAGGGCTCTTTGGCATCAGCTTCGGACTGATGGTCAGTACCAAAGTCCTCGGTCTCGCGTTCATTCTCCTGATTCTCCCGGTGCTCTGGAAGGTTCTCCCCAAATGGAAGCGCGCGCTCGGATTCCTGGCGCTCTTCGCTGTCTGCGCTCTGCTCGTCTTCTCTTCCGTGTGGTGGATGCACTTCGCACTGGGCAAGAGGATCCAGCTGGAGCTTCCCGACAACGGCTACTATCAGGCTTCGGAGCAGTACAAGGAGATCATCGCCTCGGGACAGACGGCATCGCTCAAAAATTTCCCCGTGATGCTGCGAGACTCTCTCGCGTACGTCTCGCACTACAACGGCGGCGCGCCGCGGCTCGATCTCTGCAAGGAAGATGAGAACGGCAGCCCTCCCTGGATGTGGCCGCTCGGCGCACGCACGATCAACTACCGGTGGGAAACGCCGGATGGCACTGCTTTCCGCTATCTCTACCTCGCGCCAAACCCCGTCGTCTGGTGGGGCGCCTTCGCCGCCGTGCTGCTCGCGGGGGCCATGCTGACCTGCTCGGTGATGTGCCCGCCAAAAAAACCGCTCAAGCACCGCTTCCTCATGTCCGTGTTCCTCGGCCTCTACCTCTCCTTCATGATCGCGATCCTGCGGATTCCGCGGGTTCTGTACCTCTACCACTACTTCATTCCGCTCCTGATCAGTTTTGTTCTGGTTGGGCTCGTATTTGATGAGGTGCAGTCCCTCGGACGCAAGCCTCTCAAAGACTACGGCAAGACGCTCCTCGCGCTTTCTCTTGCGGCGCTGATTTTCCTTGGCCACCAGTTCTACCGGCCTCTGACCTACTACGA
>CAYJTW010000052.1:0-5768 GCA_964373225.1 uncultured Candidatus Peribacteria bacterium | reverse complement strand
GGATCCTAAAGGAAGAACCAAAGGAGCGCGACCGGAATGAAGACGACCAGTGCAGCAGCTAGGGAATAGGCCGCAGAAACGTTCTCGAAGCTCTCGGTGCGCTCCTCGCGGAAGAGGAGAAAAAACGCAAGAGGAATGAAGTAGTATCGTTGCTCAATAAGCCACGACGGGCCCAAATAGAGGACGGTCATCGGATACAGGAGGAAGAACGATCGACGGACCAATCGCGTGCATCTCAGGGAGAGTATCGCGTATCCCATCGGCAGAAAGAACAACGCTTTAAGCGTCTGCGTCAACGTGAAGTAGGTGAGAATCCTGTTACGGAAAAAAATGGAATCTATCCCCTGGTTGTATGCATGATCATTGGCGAATTGCATCATGAAAAATGAAAATACCAACGCCAGCATCATCCATGCGACCGACGATCGGATGAGGAGAGCTCCGATAGACCTGACATTTTCCATGTGAAGAGGCAGGAAAATGAAGAAGGTAAGCCACAGACAGAAAAAAATGTTGCCCACGTGGAAAGAAAATATTGGATGCGCACCTGCATCACCAATTGCCACGCCACCATTCCAGAACACAAATGCGAAGAAGAGGAAAAATCCCGCACCAAAAACGGTGGCAACCAGCAACGCGTGTTGCACTGTCATTCTTTGTCGCACATAGGGAAAAAGGGCGAGGAAATGAATGGAACGAAAACGCCTTGTGAGCGTCTGAAGAATCGAAGGACCCTCTTCGAGGAGAAAATACAGGAAACCGAACGCCATCCAGATAATATTATTCTGCCGGACAAACAGAGATGCGATACCGGCAATGGCGGCGATGACGTATTGCCTCCGGAGGAGGAAGAGCAACATCGTCAACACAAGGAGCAGCGAAAGGACGTCCGTGTAGACAAGAAAGAAATACGGAAAGAGAATGGGGATGAAGGCGTACTGGAATGTCCGCATGCGAGCGCCATTCCCGTGTAAAATTTTGGCAGCCGCGTGGAACACGATGATGGAAATCACACTCACAATACCGCTGAGAAAACGGTAGAACGGAAAAGTATCTATGTGCGTGAGGTACGCCACAGCGGCGAAGAGCGCGTGGAATCCTGGAAATTGGGGTAAGGAGGGGTGCGTGACGAATCGTCCGTTGAGCAGATTGCGGATCTCCTCGAGATGCGCTGTTTCATCGCCAAAACCGTTGTTGTTCCTGACAATGAGATATTCGATACCAAGGATGACCAGAAGCATGAGAATATCAATGCCGTGCCATTTTCCGGATGCGAATCTCTTCTGCGTATGCGAATCACTCAAGAACATTTGCCCACTATACCAGCACACAAAGCCCAATTGTGTTGCAGTCGTCACACTCTGTAATACAACGCAGAAAGAGCCTGCTACTATGAACAGCGCCAATGAATCGCACGCTCGCTCGCGCATCGGGAAATACTCTGCTACCGCTGCTTTGGACGTTGCTGGCGGGTGTGATCCTCCTGCTCTTCTGGGAAGCGTATTCGCCGGTCTGGCGTGGACATTTGGAAGTAGATGTCGGCGCGTTCTACGCCCGAGCAAGCTATTTCTTCAGTAACGGAACCTGGAAGGGCATGCCGTACAACGAATACCAGCCGGGAGCCCTCTGGCTTTTCGTATTTCTCTACTGGTTGACACCTTCCATGGGAAGCTACGATGCATTTTTGATGGCATTGATGGCGGCGAATGCGTTCCTCATGGTTGCGCATTTCTCTTTCTTCGTTCGGTATGGGCATCGTTTCGCGGCTGCCATATTCGTCGCGATACTCGCCGCAACCGGCCCGATTCTTTTCTTCCGCTTTGAATTATTCGTCAGCCTGCTCACGCTCTGGGCGTGGCATACCTTTCAGCGACGATCGACCATCCATGCAGGCTTCCTCTTGGGAATTGCGTCTAGCATGAAATTGTATCCCGTTGTACTGATGCCATTTCTCGTACTCGAACATGTACGACGCGGCGAGCACAGTCCGGCTGTGCACACTATCTTCGCTTTTTTTGCCGGGGCGCTCACTCCGGTATTTCTTCTCATCAGTTTCGGCTCGAATTGGGCAGACGTACTACAGAGTGTTCGCGTTCATGAACTGAAGCCGATCGGTCTTGAAGGCATCTGGGGCAATCTCATCACGTTGCTGCAGTCGGCGAACGGTATCCCCCTGCGCATCACCCCCGGATATGGAGTTCATGGACTTTCTTCCGACCTGGCATTCTTGGGTGAACGTACGATTTCTGTCTGCTGGGTTGTTCTCAGCTGCGGTCTCATCGCAGGTATCCTCTGGAAAAGGCGACGACGCGGTTTCACTGATGCGGGCCTCGCATACCTCACGCTCTTCGCATTTTTGTTCTTCACGAAAGTTGTCAATCCACAGTACCTATGGTGGTTCGTTGTGTTCCTGCCGTTCGTGCCTCTGGGCTGGTACACCATCTGGACACGGTGGCTCATCATCGGTGGCATACTGCTTTCGCTCATACTGACACAGATCGTATATCCGCTCTTCTATAGTGATTTCCTTGATTGGTTCAATGGCAACGGCGGGACCCCCCTCCTCTTCTCATTGGTTGTGTTGCGCAACGCCATTCTCCTGACCGTCCTCATCCTGAGCGTCGCGCGATTGTGGAGCGGCCGCAGTACCTCGGGCACAGCTCATTCGTAGATCCTCTTCACAATGTACGATGGTCGTTGCAGCGACTGCATCTGTGATTTAAACACGATGATGGCGATGATCCACAGCTGTAGCAATATAACGACACCAATGAGTTCGGAAAAATTTCGCTGAAAATAGGAATCTACAGGCAACAACGCAGATGAGACGGCAGTGACAATGCCGAATGCGAGTAAAAGCGTTGATGCCCAAATTGGAGCTGTCGAAAAGAGAAAAAATGCATTGAGAGAAAGATCAAGGAGACGCGAAAATGTCTGCTTCGGTAAGCCTGAAAAACGCCGTTCTTTCGTATAGGAAACATAGCCGGGATCGAAACCAATATATGCCCGCAGACCCGGAAGAAAGCGATTGTACTCATGTAAACGGGAAAATTCCGTCGCAAACTGACGCGACATCAGTGAAAAACTTCCGGACCCCTCGGGAATATTCAAATTCGTTACTTTTGAAAATAAAAAATGGAAAAGGCGGAATGCCATGCGTCTCGGTATGGTGGCTTCACGGCGGGTCTTCACTGTATACACCACATCTTTGCCGAGCTCGTGCTGCGCAATCATGGCGGGGATGAGTTCGGGCGGATCTTCCAGATCGGCATCTATAATGATAATCACATCTCCTTCTGCGTGATTGATACCCGCAGTTAAAGCGTTCGCATGACCGAAATTCCGTGAAAGATTGATGATGCGGAGAGGATAGGAAATCTTTTTCTTCATCTCCTGAAGCTTCACGAGAGACCCATCTGTACTTCCGTCATTCACGGCAACAAATACGAACTGATGGGACAGATTTTCGATAGCGAGCACGCAACGCCGGAAAAACTCCTCGATCCCTTTTTCCTCATTGTAGATGGGGATGACAATACTGATGTTCATGCAGGTAGAGTACCAGCGGAGACGCATCACTTCCATGCGGCTTACATGCCGGACCGCCTCTTGAGCCTCCGCCGTGGACCAGACGTAGTGGCTTTGCACCACAACACCCTACTGTCCACGAACATAACCAGCTGTCTCCGCCTCCTCCATGGAACGAAAATAGACGCGGTTTTCGGGTGAGAGACTCTGCGCGGATCGTGACGTGACGGGGTAGTACTTCGTCCCGCGCTTGGACGCAGCGAACTTCATGCCTGCGGGAACACGGCCGGTCGTGATGTTTTTGACGAGACCGGGAGCGGGTACGCGGAACGCGCCGCTGGAGTTTGCAATGATCATGTTCTCTCCGAGAAAGACCCGGACGTCGCCGCGCACGATCCCCGTCAGGCGCCCCTCCGTGATGCCGTCGATGCGGACCACGGGAATGCCCGGACGATAATCTGTGCGCAGGACTGTCGGCGGAACGGGAATGGACGTGATGGAGAAGATTCTTCCAAGGAGCATTCCCAAAATGAGTGCGAGAAGAATCGTCATGCCCAGCTGCCAGACTTTTACATCAGTACATGATTGCATAAAAACAGTGTTATGCAGTCAATCTGGAGAAAACAGACGGCAATTGAATTTCTTTTGTAAGAATGGCAAATTTTCGCTCTCTGAAGCCGTTAATTCAGTTCCACGACCCCATGGAACAATTCCTCCTGGTCCCTAATACTCTCGTATTCCAGTACTCTAATACTCTTGCCCTACTTCTTCGATGCCGCCGCCCCGGCCGCCGGCGCTTTGGCCGGTGCCGCGGCCGTCGGCGCCTGAATCTGCACCGGTACCACGTCGATGATCTTATCGGCCACCGGATCGTAGAGAATCGCCCGGTCGCTCGTGACGATCAGGTGATCGCCATTCTTCGCTTTGTTGTAGAAGGCGTTGCGCGACCGCAGTTGGGCGACATCGACAATCGTGGCCACCGTGGGATCGACCCCCTCGGGAATGACGAACAACCTGCGGACTTTGACGACAACCTGCTTGGCGACTTCCTGATTCTGCGCCTGGTTGCCGCCCTGCTGTTCCACCTGAACCGAGAGCTCCATCAACTTCTTCTCCGCATCGCGCCTGCGCATATCGAGCACCACAATGAGGGCGATAAGTCCTGCAAGGATCAGAATGTTGAGAGCCGCACTGCCGCGTCTCGAAGGACCGATGGAGATATCCATGGAAATTGGGGGAATGTCGGAAAGCATGCTAAGCCCTTCCGGGAAGCAAATCAAATCGCTATCATCGGCGCATGATTTCGCAGAGCAGCCTCCGGCCATTTCTCTCCACCACGCTCAATGGCACCGATTTCAAAAATCTGGGAGCGAAGTACGCCGGCAAGGTCCGCGACGTGTACACGAAAGACGACCGGGTGATTCTGATTTCTTCCGACCGCCAGTCGGCGTTCGATTACCAATGGACGACGATCCCGCTCAAGGGACAGGTGTTGAACCAGCTGAGCAACTGGTGGTTTGAGCAGGTCAAAGACGTGATGCCGACGCATATCATCGGAGCACCCGACCCCAACGTGACCGTTGCAAAGAAACTGAAGATGCTCAAGTTCGAAGTCGTCGTGCGCGCGTATCTGACGGGCTCGACCTCCACCTCCGCCTGGGTGAACTACGAAAAAGGCGTGCGCGACTTCTGCGGCAACGCATTGCCCGATGGCATGAAGAAGAACCAGAAGCTGAGCAAGACAATCTTCACGCCCTCAACAAAGCCCGAGACCGGACACGATGAATCGATGAGTCCGGAAGGATTGATCGGACTCGGGGTGACAAATCGGGAAGAAATCGACCGCGTGAAAGACCATGCCTTCGCGCTCTTCAAACGCGGGCAGGATGTCGCCGCAAAGCGCGGGCTGATTCTGGTCGATACGAAATATGAGATGGGGTATGACGCGGAGGGGGTTCTCCGCGTGGGCGATGAAGTCCACACGCCGGATTCCTCCCGGTACTGGATCGCCTCGACCTATGAGAAGCGCTTTGCAGAGGGCAAAGAGCCGGAGTCACTCGATAAGGAATTCTTCCGCCTCTGGCTCAAGGATCAGGGATTTGTGGATGACGGGCGCCCGCGTCCGGCCGTGACGGATGATGTGCGGGTGATGCTCGCGGCCAGGTACATTGATCTGTACGAGAAAATGACGGGAGAGGGGTTTAGGATTCCGGAAGAAGAAGATGTGATCGGGAGGATCG
>CAYJTW010000051.1:0-7641 GCA_964373225.1 uncultured Candidatus Peribacteria bacterium | reverse complement strand
CGACGGACGTTTTTACTCCTCGTCATCGCCCTGGTCCTCTTCGGTGGATCGGCCTCTGCGGCGTTCCGCTACCACCGGACGTTCGCATCCAGGCAGCAGCTTGCGCAGCCCGGTTGGTGCTGCAACAGCGGTACGCGCGCCTGCTCGGTTTCCGCAGGCAACGACGCCTGCCGCGCCGCCGGGGGGACGACGTTCAATTGGGATAAAGACGCGTGCACGGCGATCTGCTCCCAAGGTAAACCGCAGCGCGCCCCCCGCGCTCCACGCGCCCCCCGCGCTCCCTCTGCGCACGCGCCCGCGGCGCAGTGAACCCGCTTTGCTCATGCTCTTGCGCTCCCTCTCCCTCCGGCAGGCCCACCCTCGTCCGCGCTTCCTCCGCATACTGTCGATGTCGATTGTGCTCGCGCTCGGACTCGTTGGTGGCGTACGGGTGATCGAGGCGCAGGGTGAGGGTGTAATTTTACAAAATGCCATCTCCGGGGATTCCAATGACAATGGATCCAACACTCCGAGCCGCGGCGCATCGCGCACTCCCTCCACCGATTTCACTCCCTACGTCTCCTCGCTCACGATCAACGATCCGACGATCGAGCCGCAGTACCGGCAGGGAAACTGCTGCGTGCCATGGCAGAATGACGAAACGCCCAGTTCCTACATCGAGGGATACGTCGATGAGGACTCCGGCGAGTACGTTGCGCCCCGTGTCCAGTGCTTCTACAATATCGGCAACGATCTCACGAATGATCCTAAGGCGCAAATCGCCGCGTGCAAGAATTTCCAGTACACGGAGAATGATTCCTCCTCTCCGTTGTCCGGCTGGTCCGGCGTGCTGAAGGGCATCCACTACGATCTCACCAACAGCGTCCTGTGTGGCGTCCGCTGCCTCGACCTGATGCCGGCCCTCGTCTACTGCGATCCCGACCGGTACCAGTGCCTCACGAAGCAGGAGATTCCGGTCGATGCGCAGGGGAATTTCGAATACGACAATCTCATTCCCTACCTCGATAGACAAAGCTGCAGCGCCGCGTGCCGCCGTCCGGTGGGCGTTGCGGTCTCGATTGGCTGCGCGTGTAACGCCAGCGAGCGTAAGAACACCTGTACGGTCTACGCGTGGCAGGATACCTACACAGATGATGTCGATCTCTCCAGCCTGACGCTGTCGCTCAGTCTCTCCGATAGCATCACTCCGGTGCCGCTCACGGGTGCGAACGGGTCGTCCGTCGTGATCGGATCGGTGGAAGATCCGCAAAGCTATGTGGTCGACGATGCCGCAGCGCCCGTCGAGTACGTTTCGCGTTTTTTGCAGAATGATCCGTACGATCAAGTCATCGAATTCGTGCCGGAGAACGGTGCGATGCGCATACCGTCCGGTTTCTGGTTTACCGCCACGGTCGCCGTAGACGCCGTGGATGGCGATCCCGCGGAACTCACGATCGGCAAGATGCGGATCGATGCGACCGTGCGGGGAGGGGATCCCAATCCCTCCAATAATTCTTCAACGGAAGAGGTTCAATCGCTGAGCGGCTGCCGCAAGTTCAACCTGAACGCCGCATGTACTGAAGCATCGCCTCAGAGCGAGTACGCGGGCGAAACCTACCCGTGGCACGACTACACGCTTGACCTCCGCGATTACCAAGATGCGCCGGGCATCATGATCGATTTTGGCGATCCCGGCAGACGCGTCTTCTCCCTGGATACCTGTCTGGACAGCGATCCCGGCAGCATGATACTGCCGGCGGGGTGCCAACGTCTGGAGGAGGAAAATCGCCCCTTCATCCGCTGTCAGTTCCCTCTTCCACCAACCAGTATCACAGCAGACCAGGGAATCCCCCCCGCGATCTCTTTTGGGATTTTCGCCCAAGGCGACGGCTACGTGGATCCCGCGTCCAATCGCGTCTGCCGTACCGGTGAACCAATCAGCATGCAGGCTCGCGTGACGAGGTTCGAACTTCTGCGTGGACAATTATCGATTCCCGACAATGCCGTGCCCGACCAATTTTCGATCACCGAAAACATGATCGCCTGCGGTGCCTGCGACGTCTGCAATGTTGCCACCAGCCAGGCCGCGTGCCAGGCGCGCAGTCCCAATTGCTCATGGGAACAGGCGTATAATAAAAGTACCGAGAGATTCGAGTCCGCCTGCGTGCGCAACGAAGACGTGTGCGACGTGTACTACGGCTGCTGCAAGTGGCTGCCTCCCGACGCGAGCGGCGACCAGTATGCGGCGTACCGCTACGCGGGCCGGGCAGACGGTGCCATCGTTGCCTACGGAAGCGACGGCGGAGCGCTGGAGGGAACCCCGGCCATCGCCGCGTTCGAGGAGGCGCGCATGTGCGTGGAGCCGGAGTTTCGACAGTGCGGGCCCGGTCTGTCTTGCCCGACAGGCTTCGCGTGCAATGCCAAAGGCGAGTGCTACGATCCCAACATCATCTCGGTGCAGAAGCGCTACGATCCCTTGCCCGCCGACGATTACGAGTACTGGAAGATCGTCTGCGAAATCGAGAGCACCTCCTCCTCTTCTTCCTCCTCCAAGGCGCAGGAGACGAACGCAGCCGACAAAGATTATTTCTGCAGCAACTTCTTCGACGAAAATTTCTATAATATAACGAAGTACGTTTTGAATGACGACTACCTCGAGCCCGCAAATCTCGAGAATCTGGAGCCGTACACGAATCAGAAACTCAAAGACGGATCGGTCTTCTTTACGAGCGCGTACTCGCCGGTCCCGCATTTCGCCGACTTTGAAACATTCGCACTGGCCATCAATGGAGAGACAGGGTACAACGCGCAGTATGGTGTTTCGTTGACCCCCGAACTGGAATACGGGAAATCCGACGGACCGGATGTGTGCGAGCGGGCCATGACATACGTCACTTGCGGTGTCGCCGGAGATCCGGCGGTTGCGCCGGAGAAAAAATGCCTGGTGCTCACCAGAGCCGAGTGCGCGAACGGCACGCAGATGCCCGTGGGGCCGGAGACGATGGCCGAATGTGTTCGCCAGCAGACTCCGGTCGCAGGGGGGGTCAATCCCTTTGGCCCCGTTCCGCCCGAGTGGATAAATCCGTTCGAAATCGCCGGGCAAGGAAATAACCCTCCGCTCATGCCGGGCTTGGAGGGCGGCCCGAACGTGCCAGTCAATCTCTAACCATGTCCCGCCGCAAGCACCCCGCCATCCACCCGGCTTCAAAAAAAGCTATGTCGAGGTTTCACCGGCCGACGCTCATTCTGGTGGCACTGTCGCATCGAATCTTTGGGACAGAGTGAATCTTCATGGATCGAAGTATACGAATGGCAGTTTTAATACGCTCAAGGAATGCGTCATTGCCTGCAATCCGAAAGAGTAGATCGGCCTCCTCTCCGTGCACCTCACCCCCCGGCCCCCTCTCCACGCGACGTGGAGAGGGGGAGGAGTTCTACTGTTAATGCAGCCTGAATTTTCTTGAGAACAACATTCATTTTTTGCTCAACATCTTCAACAGAAACACGAACCACCGTGTACATGCGATCCGCAAAGTAGAGATCGCGTTCATGATCATATTCCCATCGATCCTTGTGCACTCCTCCATCGATTTCCACGATGAGTCGTTTTTCATGGCAACAGAAATCCGCGATGTAGGGACCCATCGTCCCTTTCTTCCCTGGTAATCATGATGTCACCGTATGGTGATCTTGCAATATTGTCAGCAGCTCCCAGGAAAAATCGAAATAGGAATCATGAGATTTTATCTCTATGAAGCCTAAAATAGATGTTCCACGCCCCCGTGGAACATTTCCATTTTTCGTGGAGGATCTCCCCTCTCCACGTTTACCCACCGTAGCCTTGCTTGCCGGCCGAAGTTCGCGAAAGCTGGGCGAAGGTGGGCCGCGTGGAGAGGGGCTGGGGGTGAGGTGTACAGGGTTGCTTGCACCCCCCCGCAACTGCTACATTTCTCGCCATGAGCCGCACGAAACTCGTCGTCGCATTGCTGATCGTCATCGTCCTCGGCGCGGCGTTCGGGTGGTTTCTGCAGCAGTGGTGGGATGGCGCGCCGTCCGTGAGTCCGGTCGAGGTCGGCGAGCCGGCCGCTCCGTCTGTCAAAACCGCGTCCAAAGCCGGGTTCTGCTGCGTGACGCTCGGCAAGGGTTGCCTGGCCGCCGATAACGCCGGCATGTGCTTCCGCAGCGGCGGCAAGGCGTTCAACGCCGTCAAGAACAACTGCGACTACTACTGCAGTAACGTGAAGCCATAATGCATGCCCTCCCGTGCCTTCACCTTCCGGCTGACCCTCGCGCTCGCGGTGTTTGTGGTGGGGGTGGTGTCGCTGTATAGTGTGCTATTGGGAGGGGGTGGCCTGACTGCTGCGGTTCCTGCACATTGCAGACTTGTGGAACATGTGACGGGTAACCCAGTGGATCCCGCCACGATCATTGATTTGGATGATGCTTGGTTATATCGCTTCATGGATCCGAATCAAAGTTGTCGAAAAGAGTTTTACAATCCAAGAACGCAAACATTTGAGGCGTTAACTCCCGGTCAATCTCCCTTACCGTTGGTCGGGTGTTTAAGACTGAATTACCGTCGGGTCGCTGCGAACGATGTACTGACGATTGCACCGCAGGCAAATATTCCTGTATGTACGGATCTCCGGATCAAAACGACGACACTGCAAGAAGGGTCGAAGGAATATCGGTTCCGCTATACCCCTCCACCGCCAGATCCATGCACTATTACAGTCCACTCTGGACCAAATTGGTCTGGACCAAATGCAACGCGAACAAATTATACCAATGGCAATGTCGTCGAGCTTACCGGACCGGTTGCCATTACGCGTAGCCCTACATGTGGTCAGACCATGCAGACGCTCAATCCCGTACGGGCGATCAATCCCAACGATGGGTTCATCCTGAATGGCGTCGCTGTCGCCGGAGAGGGTCTAGTAATGGGTTTACCGCCGGGGAGCGTCTTAAAACTCGAACCATTCGGCATCATCAATCAAAACGATCAATTGCAAATTCAGTTCAGCGGTGGCGCAGCGCCTGCTGCAACAGTAACCTTCCAACCGCCGCCGTCCTGTCGGATTTTCGCCGCCGATTCCAATGGTGCCATCGGTCCAGGATATTTTGGCGATAGAGCAGTTATTCTAATGCAGCGACTGACGAGTGTCGGCGTCCCTGCGGAATGCGGGAACATGACTGTACAAGCGGATGCCCCCGATCCCGATCTGCCGCTGACGCGTGCCACCCGCCGAACGCCGCGCATAAACGGTATCCAGGTGATGGGAGCGGATGGCAATGACTTGGAGGATGAGGTAACGTTCGGGGTCGATCCCACCGGTGCCGCCCGTAATCGAGAAATCAGAGTCCTCTTCAGTGGCGGAGGAGGTACGCCACCAACGAGCATGATTTTCAGAGTGGATGTTGATAACCCGCCTCCCAGATGCAATGTCGCTGCTGCCTTGTTCCGGCCTCATGTAGCGGCTGGTGACTTTCGTGATTTTCGGGTAACGGGAAGGTGTCCGTTCATCGGAATGGGGTTGGCAGGAGGCGCGCCGCAAGCACTTGATCCATCCCCTGCGACTCTTACCATAGAGCCGTTCACAATGTCCCGAATTGCTACGGGTATTCGTGTGCAGAGGAGTAACGATCTGGAGTCTTCAACTACTGTAGTTGAGGTGAGGATAGGCGACTCGAATATCGTCGCACCTTTCACGATAAGTGCCACACCTACCCCCCCACCCCCCGGCGGTGACGACGATTGTCAGGACTTCACGATTCCCGATATCCCCCAAGGGACCGCTGTCACGGTGAGGATGCTTGGCAACTGCGACCCGATGGAGATCAGGGATGGTGCGGGCGTGCGGAGGGATCTCGGCGATACGAGTGAGCCGCCCGTGCAGGGCGACGGATTCACCGTGGTCCGCTCGAGCACATTCGCGGGGGGCCTCGTCCCCGAAACGGAAATCAGCATCACCGGCACGACCCCGGGGCCGAAGGAAATCATCGTCGCGAACATGACCAAATACTTCACGGTCACTGCCCCCGGCGCCGGCGGCGCGGCCGACTGTCGTCTGGTGCCCAATGCCGTCGATTCGCTACGCGCTGACCGTGACAACAGCGTCCAGGCAAATGAAACACCGCGCGAAATTACGGTTGAAGGACAGTGTGCGAATGCCATCTGGCTGTATTCTGACGCTGTCTCTGAGCTCGGAGGTGATTTCAGCGGCTATCTCGGCATGCCCGATGCAGAGGATGCGGAAATAAACGTCGGTAACTTCGTCGTCCGTCGCGCCGTTCCCCAGCCGGCGGAGCTCGCCGGGACCAACCGGCATCGACTGCAGATCATCGCGTACTACGCGAGCGAGGGACAGACGGCGAGCATCAAGATCGGCAACACGTGGTACCCGCTCCTGTCCGTCGAAGCGAATCCCGGGAACATCGCAGGCTACTGTTGTAACGTACGAGGTTTTGAATGCGCTGACTATCCGAGCCGAGACAGATGTTTAGCGGCTCCTCCGGGCGATGCGTGGTTCGATGTCACACCCAACCGTTTCTTTAGGGATGTACAAGACTCCTGCAATAACAACTGCATGAATATACAAAAGTGCTGCATCCCCGGCGGGGGCATCCCGATCGACGGCAGGCCGACGGGGAAGCTCGGACTGCTGGCGCACCGCACGATTCTCCCCCCGGGCGACGAGAACGTCTGCACGAATGACGACGGCTCTCGCAAACCCGAAGCTCGTCCAATTCCGGTCGCCGATCTCCCCCGCGCAGACCAAATCGCCGCCAATAATTGCGCCCCTCTTCCGCGGACGTGGTACTGTGCCCCCAGGGGACCGGCGAACGCATACGATCCGCATCCGGAGACCGGGGAGAACACGATCACGAAAGGGCAGGGATTTTGTCGCTTGCCGGATCCGAATCGACTGGTTCCGGCGCCTGGCAGGGAATACGATACTCGTTTCGAGAGTCAAACTGGCTGTGATAAGAACTGCGGATACTTTTACTGCGTCTTCCGGCCACAGAATAACAACCCGTTCGCCACCGCGTGCACCAACGAGGTGATGCCGGCTTTCGAGTTCTCCGCCCCCAATCAGGAACTGAACACGTGGTGCGAGGAACTGGCGAACGCGAATAACGGGAACACGCCTCCGGGTGACGGGTTTATGAATGATGCGGAGGAGCTCCTGGCGCCCTACTGCCCCAAGCTCTCGCGCGAAGACATGCGACGCGTTCTCGACGAAATGTCGCGTCGGCTGGGAGTGAATCCGCCCAGCGGACCGAATGATCTTCAGCGATGGATGCTGGACATCATCCGCTCGCTCACGGCAAATCCGGCGACTGCCAACGCGCGCATGCGGGCGGCTGACGTGTATGTGGCCTCGCAGCTCTGGGGCAGACTCGTTCCGCTCGAGATGCGGGGGCGGGTTGCGCAGTACGACGACGGAGCATTCGATACGGAGCGTGCGTGCAATGCTGTCTGCAATGTTTTTGCAGTCGATCAACCATTCTTCCGTCCGCCGCCGGGCGGCGGAAGATCTGTTCCACATTTTCCCCAGTGGTGGCCGGGGTTCGGCGGCGGCATGACACCGTTCAATCCGCCATTCGGCATCGATCCGGGCATCGATCCGGGCATCGATCCGGGCATCGGACCGGGAGTCG
>CAYJTW010000050.1:0-7663 GCA_964373225.1 uncultured Candidatus Peribacteria bacterium | reverse complement strand
TTCCTTTCCCTTATGATTCCCACAGAAAAGCAACTGCTTGAGAGCGCTTGTCACTTCGGCCACCGCAAAGAGAAATGGAACCCCAAGATGGCGCCGTTCCTCTACGGCACGCGCCGCGGGATTCACATCTTCGATCTCACCAAAACCTGCGACGGTCTCAAGAAGGTATGTGAACATATGCGCAAACTGCAGACCGGGGGGAAGACGATTTTGTTTGTGTCCACCAAGCAGCAGAGCATCCTGATGCTCGAGAGCATCGCCAAGAAGTTGAACCAGCCGATGGTCACCAAAAAATGGATCCCGGGACTGCTGACCAACTGGAGCACGATCAAGCGACGGCTCAAGTACTACCTCGACCTCCAGCGCTCGTTCCAGACCGGCGAAGTGGAGAAGTACACCAAGAAGGAGCAGACGAGCCTGCGCAAGAAGCTCGCCAAGCTCGATACGGCGCTCGCCGGTGTGTCGCGCATGACGGGCCTGCCCGACGCGGTCTTCATCGTTGATGCCATCCTCGACCGCGTCGCGGTCCTCGAAGCGGCAAAACTGAAGATCCCGGTCTTCGGCATCTGTGACTCCAACGCCGACCCCGATCTCTTCACGGCGTTCATCCCGGGCAACGACGATGCCGTCAAATCGCTCCAGATGATCCTCTCGACCATCGAGAACGAACTCCTGGAGGCCTCGCCGAAGAAGGCGGCCGTCGAAGATGGAGAGTTGATTGCCGCATGATTCCCCCCATTCCCCCAAAGCATATGGCAGAGATTACCGCCGCCGCAGTCCAGCAATTGCGCGCCCGCTCGGGCGTGGGCATCGTCGCCGTCAAACAGGCTCTGCAAGACGCCGCGGGCGACGAGGAGAAGGCGATTGAGCTGCTGCGCAAGCGCGGTCTCTCGCAGGCTGTGAAAAAGGCTGACCGTGATCAGACCGAAGGCGGCATCTTCATCGCGGAAACGGCGGGTTCTTCGTCTGACGCTCAGAAGGCGGCACTGATCGTTCTCAAATGTGAAACAGATTTCGTCGGGCGCAACGATGCGTTCCGGGCGCTGGGCCAGCAGCTCGCAAGCTCGCTGGTAAACGATGGAGTGACAAAAGCGAGAGCTCTCGCCGATGCGAAGCTGCCGGAAGCCGTGCAGAAGCTCGGGGAGAACATCTCCGTCGGCGAAACGCTCGAAGTGACTGCGCCGGTGATTGGCAGTTACGTCCACAGCAATCGCAAGATCGGCGTCATCATCGGCATGGAGGCGGGGGGTGACGCGGCGAAGGGGAAGGACGTCGCCATGCACGCGGCGGCCATGAACCCGACCTATCTGCATCCCGACGACGTGACGCCCGAAGCCGTCGCGAAGGAGAAAGAGATCTGGAAGGAGCAGATGAAGAATGAGAAAAAGCCGCCCGAAATCCTCGAGAAGATCATGGCCGGCAAAGAGCGGAAGTTCCGCGAGGAGAACGCGCTGCTCAAGCAGGCGTTCGTGAAGGATACGTCGATGACCGTTGAAAAGTACCTTGGGGGGGCGAAGGTGACGGCATATCAACGGGTGGCGATTTAGTCCCTCGTACGAAATCGCTGCGGCGATTTCTACTCGGGATGACAATGCGTGTTGTAGAGCAACGCGAGCGTACGAGGGGTCACCACTTATGCCACGGCATCTCGATCTGATCGAGCGGAATATCATCGAGACCCCTGTTCTTCTTCCCGCCTGTGAAGAGACCGGTGATTTTTCTCCGGAGCAGATAGACAGCCGTCAGGAAGCCGATCCCTCCCGCTGCAAGCAGCACAATACCGGTCATGCCGGAGTCGCCGGGGGGTGTGGTGACCGCCGCAATCTTGGGCGCGGATGAAGACCTGCCCGCGGGTTTCTTTACCGATGGCGCCGTCGCGGCCGGACGGCTGGACGCAGCTGCCTGCGTCTTGCATTCCCTGGTGCAACTCTGGCCGCCATCGCATTGCTCACCGGTATCGGTGATCATATCGCCGCAGCGCGGGAGCTTGCAGATGCTGCGGCAGGCATTCCCCGCGGTATCCGAATTCTTCGTTCCCCAGTCACACTCTTCACCGGTTTGGACGATCCCGTCACCGCAGGCCGGGCGCTTGCAGGTGACGGTACATGCATCCGTATCGCTCCTGTTGCCGTCGTCGCATTCCTCGTTTGCGTCTTTGACACCATCACCGCATCGCGCTGTCACGCATGTGGTCCGGCAGGCATCGGGGATCGTATCGGCATTGTCGTCGGCATCATCACACTGCTCTTTGAGCTGCACGATGCCATCACCACAGACCGGCAGCATGCAGTCACTGGAGCAGCCGTCGGCGAAGTCGTCGTTGCCGTCGTCACACTCTTCGCCCTTCTGCACCGTACCGTCTCCGCAAACCGGGAGCATACAGTCGTTGCCGCACTCATCCACGGGATTGCGGTTGCCGTCGTCGCATTCTTCGTCCCTCTCGATCGTGCCGTTCCCGCAGACGGGGGCAACGAAACTCTTCTGCGTCACGGGCGGCACCGGCTGCTCTGGGGCGGCGGGCGCAAGCGTGGCCCCCGATGCGGCGCAGTCATCGACGTATTTCAGTTTGCAGCCACCCGTACATTTGCCACTGTCATTACACACCGGAGGCCGGCAAAACCATCCACATGTGCTCGTTGCGGTAAACCGGATTTGGGTCGTCAGGTTTCCGTTCTTGTCTTCGATATACACTTCCTCCGACTGTGGTTCACACTCTTCACCGGCATCCCGGGTAATGATGCCGTCCCCGCAGTACAGAAATTTGCAATCGGTGCCACACTCTGTTTTGCCATTGAAGCGCCCCTTGTCGCAGTTTTCGCCGGGATCGACGATTGCGTTGCCGCAGGAATTGACGCCGGAAGACGACGAACTTGCCGCCACGGGACGCGTGGGACAGCCCGCATACCCGTAGGGTTTGCCCACGCATTCGAGTGCGAAGGCGCCATTGGTGCGAACGAGGAACGTCGCCAGAAGCAGAAGGGTCAGCGATCCTGTCACCAGCAACGACGATCGATGGAGGTGTTTGGTCATGAAATCTCTGTAGTATAGCAGAAAACATCCTGTACTTCCATCGAAAAATGCCGTATAATGGCTGTTACAGTGAACAAACCCGACATCCTCATTGGAGAAGACGATGCGGTTCTGCGCAGTCTCTACGAGAAGAAATTCACGCTGGAAGGCATGGCTGTCCGGACGGCGCAGGACGGCGAAGAGGCAATCCGGATGCTCCGGGAAAAGGCGCCCGATATCCTGCTGCTCGATATTCACATGCCCAAAGCCGACGGGTTCCAGGTGCTCAGGGAATTCCCGAAAGCAAGCCGGACGTTTCCCGTGGTCATGCTGACGAACTTCGACCAGGCGGAGTTCAAATTGCGCGCGATGGAACTGGGAGCGGATGATTACTTCGTCAAGAAGGATATGACGATGAGGACGCTGCTGGAGATGGTCAAACGGTTGCTACAGCTGTAACCACGCCAGCCACCTCCACAGCCACACGAATCTCGGCGTGCGCGAGACCGGCGTGCTTTTGAGAATATCGTCACGCAGCACATTGCGGAGCTTGCGGATGGCCGGGTGCGACCGGCCCTCGAGCAGCACGTTGAGTTCGCCCATGTCGTCGAGCGATGTCGTCATCAGGTTCGCCGATCCGACGAACGCACGGCGCCGGTCCACCAGGATAATTTTTCCGTGGAACATGCGGGGATACAGGAAGATTTCGATTCCCCTGCCCGCAGTCAGGAGACGCGAGATCGATTGCATGTTGGCATAGTGGTGGAAGTCAGTCTCGGCCGGGAGAATGATCACCACGCGCACGCCGTCATGGCTCCTCTTGATGAGCAGATCGAGCACGGCGGGATCCGCAAGATAGCAGTGTTCCACGACGATGGAGTCTTCCGCGGACCGCAGCAGCTCCCGGACGGCGGGACGGATTTCCTTGCGGCGTCCCGTATTGAGGACGAGACGCGCTTCGCCCGCTTCTCCTGGAAGATCGCCGTCGGTCAGGTAATGCTCCACGAATCTCCTCCCCCGCAACTCCACAAGGTAATCGTGCAAGTCCCTGTGGTACTCGTCGGCGATGTTCATCCCGGTGAGGAGCAGGATACGATCGTCGATGATGAACACTTTGGCATGGTCGTTACGGGTCTCGTGATCGATCCGGATATTCGGATGGCTCCAGAACCGCTTCCAGACGGCATCCCCGCCGTGGCGTGTCCCGAGGAAATCCTGCCCGAATTCGAACATATCCCCCACCGCTTCCTTGCTCACGTCCACCCGCACCCCTCTGTCTGCAACGGCGACAAGGACCCCGGCCATCTCGCGGCCGAGCTGATCATCTTTCCAGATGAACATCTGGACGACGACCGTGTGACGGGCGCGGCGGATGAGCTTCTTGATGCGGGGGAACGCCCCGGTATCGACCCACAGTTTGGCGGTGTAGAACCGCGAGATCCCCCGGATGGCCTTGGGAGTGCGCATCATCACCTCGACGCGCATCTTGTAGAAGAGCCGCCAACCCTGCACCCGCCGCTGTCCGCGCCGGCCGAACACATAGGTGAGGGCTCCGCGGAGAGCGGACCGAAAACCACGCCGGGTGAGGATGGAGGGCCAGGCTATTTCCGTGCTATAATGCTACGATACGCCGTAGTATTCCATGATGTTCTTCCTCCAGATCCTCGGCGCGATCCTCGTCCTCTGTGGGGCAACCGGCGGCGTTCTCCTGCTGCTGCGCTGGAGAAAAGACCTGCAACGGGAACGCGAACTCGTTTTTCTGCAGATCCAGATGCCAAAGAAGGAGAGCAAGGAAGACAAGGAAGTCCAGTCCGAACAGTTCACCGTCGGCACCGATTTCCGCGAAGTGCTGGGGCTCACCGACCACCTGTTCCAGGCCCTCTCGGGTCTCTACGACCACACCCCCCGCCGTTTCGTCGATGGCCAGCCGTTCATTTCGGTCGAGTACGCGGCGCTCGCCGGGGAGATCCTCTTCTTCATCGCCTCTCCGCGCCCGCTGGCCCACCTCGTCGAAAAGCAGATCACGTCGTTTTACCCCGACGCGATCGTCGACGAAGTCGAAGACTATGACATCTTCACCGAGCACTCGGTGACCGCCGCCTCCCTGCTTGTCCCGATCAAAGCCTGGTCGTCGTCGTTTAAAACCTACCAGCAGCTCAAGACCGATCCGCTCAACACCATCACCAACGCCTTCTCGAAACTCAAGACCGATGAGGGCGCGGCGGTGCAGTTCGTTCTGCGGCCGGTCAGGCAGGGATGGCAGCACAAGGTGGAAGAGGAAGCGAGAAAGCTGATCAATCCCAAGAGGAGGAGCGGATGGCGGTGGTGGAATCCTGTCTCGTGGGCCAGCGCGGTGTTCGATATGTTCGCAGGGGCAGACAGCCCGATGGACCTGAAGGAAGACCAGGCGACGGGCGAGCGCGTATCGCAGCTGACGGAGGAGTACAGCAAAGCGCTGGATGAAAAAGCGGGCAATCCGGGATTCCGGGTCGTCGCGCGGGTCGTCACCTCGGCACAAAGTCATTCGCGGGCCGAGGGGCTGCTCGAAGGAGTCATCGCCTCGTTCAGCCAGTTCAACAGCATCCAGGGCAATCACTGGCATCACCCGCGGTTCATGCTCCCGAGGTCCGTCGTCTCAGGCTTCGTCCGCCGCAGCCCGCGGCGGTCCATCCTCCAGGCGCTGCGGTTCCGCAAAATGCTGCTGGGCACCGCGGAACTGACGAGCTTCTGGCACCTGCCGAACATCAAGTACAACAAAGTCGAGACGATCAAGTGGCAGAACTTCAAGCTCGCGCCATCTCCCAAGAATATTCCCGGGGACGGACTCTTCCTCGGCGTCAACGTCTTCCGCGGTGACAAGCGCAAAATCTTCATGAAGAACGAGGACCGCTTCCGCCACACCTACATCATCGGCCAAACCGGAACGGGAAAATCGTCGATCATCCAGATCATGGCCCGCCAGGATTTCCATCAGGGGAAGGGGCTCTGCGTGGTCGACCCCCACGGCTCACTGATCGAAGACTTGCTCCCCTTTGTCCCCCGCTCGCGCGCCGATGACGTCATTTACTTTAACCCGGCCGATACCGAGCGCCCGCTGGGGTTGAATCTTCTCGAAGGCAAAACCCCCGAGGAGCGCGACCTCATCGCGCTCGACGCGATGAACATGATGGTGAAGATGTTCGGCGAGGAAATCTTCGGTCCCCGCATCCAGGACTACTTCCGCAACGGCTGCCTCACGCTGATGGAAGACGAAGAGGAGGGCGGCGCGATCACCGACCTCGTGCGGCTCTTTACCGACGACGAGTGGATGAAGTACAAGGTCGCGAAGGTGAAGAACCCGATCGTCCGGTCCTTCTGGGAAAAGCAGATGGTGGCCACCGGCCAGCGCGAGAAACAGGAGATGATCCCCTACTTCGCGGCGAAGTTCGGACAATTCACCACCAACACCCTGATCCGCAATATCGTCGGCCAGACCAGGAGCGCGTTCGATATCGCCGACTGCATGAACACGGGGAAAATCCTGCTGATGAACCTGAGCAAGGGTCTCATCGGCGACATCAACTCGACGCTCCTCGGTCTCGTCATCGTGAACAAAATCCAGGTCGCCGCCATGCGCCGCCAGCGCGAGGATGCCAGGCTCCGCCGCGACTTCTTCCTCTACATCGATGAATTCCAGAACTTCGTGACGCCCTCGATCGAATCGATCCTCTCTGAGGCCCGCAAGTACCGCCTCGGGCTGATTCTCGCCCACCAGTACCTCGATCAGCTCGAGAAGGAGAACAAGCTGAGCGGCACGGTGAGCCTCAAGGGCGCGGTGTTCGGCAACGTCGGCACGATGATGTTCTACAAGATCGGCCCGCAGGACGCCGAAGTCTGCGCCAAGGAAATGGCGCCGGTCTTCACCGAGCAGGATCTGGTGAACGTCGAAGCCTTCAAGGGCGCGATGAAGCTGAGCATCGACGGACAGCCGAGCCGTCCCTTCAGCATCGATGTTCCGCGCCCGTGGGTGGACAAGACCTACCCGAAAGACGCGCAGGCGGCCGAAGCGTTCAAGCAATTGAGCCGGTTGAAGTACGGACGGGCGAAGGAGTTCGTGGATCGGGAGATTATCAGGCGGATTGGGGCGTAGTCCCTCGTACGTCCCTCGTACGTCCCTCGTACGATCCCTCGTACGTCCCTCGTACGAAATTGCTGCGGCAATTTCTACTCGGGATGACAAAGCGTTTATAGCGCAGCGCCTCGATACGCTCCGCTGCGGCGGAGCTACTCGGCGAGAAGCTCCGAGTAGAAAACCGCTTGGCGGTTTTCGTACCGAGGAGCTATTGATAAACCCCGCAATTGTCATCCCGAGTAGCTCGCCCGCAGGCGAGCGTACGAGGGATCACCTCATCGCCACCGTCTCCACCGGCACCGCCCGGACAATCAACCGCGACTTGTTACTGCCGACCGGCCAGCACGTGTAGAGGATCAGCTCCTCACCCGCGCCGCTGAACGGAGTGCGGTCATCGGGCCGGATCGTCTGCTGCCCCGTGACGCTGTAGGCGTAGAGGCGCCCGTTGTAGGTGACGTAGACCCTGTCGCCTTTCCTGAGCTTGTTGACCTGGCGGAAGATCTTCGTGAACTTCGAGACGTCCCACGCGTAGCCGCTGCTGTG
>CAYJTW010000049.1:6144-7745 GCA_964373225.1 uncultured Candidatus Peribacteria bacterium | reverse complement strand
TCACCTCACACACCATTCGTTGCCGTTATCCTCTCCGACTCCACCTGCATGCCGCGCAGGCACGGCGTGACCGCGTTCGCGCTGACGGTCTCCGGACTCGATCCACTGCAATCGCAAAAAGGGAAGACGGATCTCTTCGGGAAGCCGCTCAAGATCACCACCGAAGCAATCGCCGACCAGCTCGCCACGGCAGCGAATTTTTTGATGGGCAACGCCGGTCAATCCACCCCCGCGGTGATCATCCGCGATCACGGACTGGAGCTGAGTGAGTGGGAGGGATGGACCCCTGGGATAGAGAAGAAAAAGGATTTGTATAAAGATATTTTTAATATTTAGGTTGGATTTTGAAACTTTCGATTTTGACTCACTCATCGGGAATGACAAAAAGACAATGAACAAAACTCAACCAAAATATCAAAGCTGAATCTTTCCCTCCTCAATCATCTCGAGCACCTTCGGATACCATTCCTTCTCCAACGCCTGCACTCTGTGCTTGAGCGTTTCGACCGTATCACCGGGAAGAACCGGACACGTCTTCTGCACGAGAATCTTTCCCGTATCAACTCCTTCATCCATCAGGTGAATCGTGATGCCGCTTTCTTTTGCACCGGAATCCAAAACCGCCTGGTGGACCTTGTCGCCGTACATGCCCGCTCCGCCGAATTTCGGCAGCAGCGCGGGGTGAACGTTGATGATGCGGCCAGGCCATTGCTTGATGAACCACGGCGAGAGAATCGACATCCAGCCCAGTGCGGCAAGTAGGGGCGGTTCGCGAACCGTCCCTACAAGATCCACAATTGCCTGATGCATCCTCTTATCAAAATCCTCCCGTGATTCACCAGTCTGTTTTTCAACAATCGCCACTTGCAAGCCCGCGTTACGCGCCTTCCCCACGCATCCCCGATCCTCCCGGTCACTGACGAGCCCGAGGCACGTGGCCGTGAGAGACCCGTCCTTCATGCGATCAATGACCGCCTGAAACGTCGTGCCACGCGAGGAACTGAGAACAATGAAATTCATGCATGTATTCTACAGACTCTTCGGATTCCTCGCAGGTCGAAGACCTGCGCTAGATATACCCCTCCACATGCACATCCTTCTTCTCCATCCCCCACTCCCCGAGCGCCAGGCGTTTGATGTCATTGGTCATATCGGGGTTGCCGCACACGTAGAGACTCATGCCGCCAACGCGGGATCCCGAGCGGTGGTCGAGGGACGACCCGCGCTCCTTGATTATCTGCGGCGCAATCGCCTGCACGCGCCCGCGGTGTCCGGTCCAGGATGCAGATGGCTGACTGAGCGCGATGTGCGGGAATACATTTGGATGTTTCTTGGATAGTTCCTCCAGCCAGTCTTTCCAAAAGAGATCTTCTTCACTGCGAACGCCGAAGAGGATATCGATGTGGAGATTTTGTTTGAGAGCCTGATGAACCATCGGTCGAAAAGGGGCAATGCCTGCTCCGGTAGAAATGAAGAACAGGTCACCCATGATCTCCTGTTTCAGGACGAAATTGCCGAATGGTCCTTTGAGCGTGACGGAGGACCCTTCCGTCAGGATTTCTTCGACCCACCGGCTGAGTCTGCCGCCCGGCAGGAGCTTC
>CAYJTW010000049.1:0-6134 GCA_964373225.1 uncultured Candidatus Peribacteria bacterium | reverse complement strand
CCGGCCCTGTTATAAAAAAAAAATATTTGACTGGCGTTATTTTGGTTTTGGTAAAATTTTTTGGGGTGGGCCCCCCCCCCCCCCCGGGGGGGCCGGCGGGGGGGGCGGGGGGGTGCGGTGGACTCGAGAACAAAATTCCCAAACGGCCCTTTGAACGTCACTGATGACCCGACGACGAGGACTTCTTCAATCCACCGGCTCAGCCGCCCCCCCGGCAGGAGCTTCACGACGAAGAGCAGATCGGGTTCTTCGGGCGTTGACGCGATCGAGAGTGCACGCGTCTGTCTATCTTGCGGCTTCTCAACGAGCGGAACATCGAAGAGCACAAACTGCCCGGGCTTGAAGGTGAATCCGGCGGGTTTGGAAAATCTGAACTCAAACACGCCTCGCGCGATGAGGCACCGTGATGTGCAGACGCTGGTGTACGTAATGACCGGCATTGTGAAAAGGATACCTGATCTTCGAGCGGTCCTTGGAATCTTTGGACTCTTTGGAATCCTCTCCTTGGCTTCGTCGGCTTCATTGGCTTCCCCGGCTTCTTTCTATTCCCTCTCCTTCCGCATCAACCCGATAAAGTCGTCGAACAAATACCCCGCATCCTCCGGTCCCGGCGTCGCCTCGGGGTGGAACTGCACGGCGAAGAATCTGCCGCTCTCATGCCGGATGCCCTCCACCGTCCCATCGTTTGCATTCGTCCACCAGACCTGCCACCCCGTCGGCAGCGTCTTTTCATCAACAGCGAATCCATGATTCTGGGATGTGATAATGCATTTTGATGACAATTTTTCACTTTTCACTTTTAACTTTTCACTTTCCTCTTCTATGCACGGCTGATTCCCCCCCCGATGCCCATACTTCAACTTGTACGTATCTCCGCCCACCGCGAGCGCCATCAACTGGTTCCCCAGGCAAATCCCGAACGTGAGCGTGTTTTTCTTCAACGCTTTCTGCAGCGCCGCGATGGTTGGGACGCACATCTTGGGATCCCCCGGGCCGTTGCTGACGAACACGCCGTCGTACGGGTCTTTGTAGAGATCCAGATCGTAATCCCACGGAACCCGCACCACCCGCACTCCCCTCTTGAGGAAGCTCCGGAGAATGTTGCGCTTCATCCCGCAATCGTACGCGATCACGGCGAGCGTATCGGGAAGATTTTTCGACGCGGGACTGGGGTCATACGTGATCACCTCTTTGCAGCTGACTTCGGCAACGAGATTACGGGTGTTGGGATCTTCTATGGTCAGGTCCTTGGACTCTTTGGAATCTTCGGAATCTTTTGTCCGGCTCCGGATAGCTCCCAACATTACTCCGTGTTCTCTGAGCTTTTTGGTCAGCGCCCGCGTATCCACTCCCGTGATCCCCGGAATCCCGTGCTTCTTGAGCCACGCGTCGAGCGACATTTTCGCCGCATGATGACTGTACGTGTCGCTGACCTGCGCGCAGACCACGCCGCGCACGTGGATCTGTTCGCTCTCGAAGTTCTTGGAAAATCCCCACTCGTTGAGTTCCTCGCCCGGCACGCCGTAGTTCCCGATGAGCGGATACGTGAACGTGAGGATCTGCCCCCGATAACTCGGATCCGTGAGACTTTCCGGATAGCCGACCATCCCGGTGTTGAAGACGACTTCGCCGTCACTGTCGACCGGTGCGCCGAAGGATTCGCCCGTGAATGTTGTTCCGTCGCTTAACGTGAGAGTTGCCATAGAGTGATGCGAGTGCCGCCTGCCCGGCGAAGCGCGAAGCGCGGAGTCGGGTCGGAGAGGATGAGTTGGTCCATAAGGATTGGCGAGAGCTTACAGGATTACTCGTCATGCGGAGAACCGTATTTATCACAGAAATCACAGGCGAATATTGGTCGATCTGCTCAAGTGCACGCCAACGAACCCACCGGAGGCGGGGTGTGATTCGCGTGTCGCGTCATTGGCGTCGAGACCACAGAAAGTGTAACTGACGCCACGAAAAAACAAAGAAGAATCATTGCATTTTCTCACCCCTCCCACTTCATCCCCGCATCTCGGAAGATCGATTGCGCGGTGCCAACTGGCAGGGCTCTTTATGCCATTTTTTTTCTGCGCCAGACTTCGTTCTATGGTATACTGCAACCATGTCCCGTCTGCAATTCCTTAGGGAGAATCGCCAGAAGATTCTGGCTCTTGCCGAAAATAGGGGAGGGTACAATGTGCGGGTGTTTGGCTCTGTAGCTCGCGGTGAAGAGAGCGGAGCGAGTGATATCGATTTCTTGATGACGTTTCGCAAAGGGACGACGCTGTTTGATCGCGGCGGACTGGTATTTGATTTGCGCGAGTATTTAGGGTGCGATGTTGATGTTGTTTCCGATAAGACTGTTCATCCTCTCATTCGTGATCAAGTTTATGATTCCGCAATTTCTCTATGAAGAATGCGAGGCTCCCCCTCGAACACATTCGACAGGCAATGCGCTTTCTGCTTGAACATGTACATGCAAAAAAGGACCTGGAACAAGATGTGGTATTGCGGTTTGCGGTCGAGAGGAATTTTACGGTGATCGGTGAAGCCGCAAAACGCGTTCCGGAATCCGTTCGAAAGGAAAATCCGCAGATTCCATGGAAAGAAATGGCGGGCATGAGAGATATGATTATTCATGAGTATGATGAAATCGATCTTGATGAAGTATGGGGGACAATCGAAAAGAATATTCCGGATGTATTGGAAAGCATAGATCGATTGCTTGAGGACACCGCATCCTGATGCCGGTCTGTTCTTTGTCCTATATCGAGAATTTGGTGGAATATTGATGCTATTGCCGGTACAATGCGGATGTATGAATAAGTACTTCTTCTCCATCGTGATTGAGAAGGATAAAGACGGGTACTACGTCTCCTGTCCTGTGCTCCAGGGCTGCTACAGCCAGGGCGATACGTACGAAGAAGCAATGGAGAACATCATGGATGCCATTCGCTTGCACATTGAAGATCGGCAGGCGGAGAACGAAGAAATTCCGCACGCGTCATCCGTGAGCGTGTCCACAGTCGAAAGAAAATTCTCCATCCGAAGACCCTGAAGAGTATTTTGAAGGACGCGAAAATAAGCGTGGAGGAACTCCATCAGGAGCTGTAAATCATCCAAAATGACCGATTTTGGACCATGGATTCAGTGCTTTTTTTGCGAGTTTTCGCCTGTTCTAGGCCAAAAATCTCCTTGCACTCTTAACAATATTACACTAATATGTCAAACCGCCCCTTGTCATCACCGCTCCTCGCTATATCGGATTGTCAGTCCGAGTAGCCCAGCACCTTTCGCAAAAGGTGCGGGGCGTATCGAGGACCCCCACATACTCCTGGTCACTTGTTGTGACCGGGAACGCTGTGGGGGAAACCCTGCGCGTTGAAAACGCTTACTAAACCGCCCATTTTCCTAACGGGCTCCCACTCGCAAGAGTGCGGGGTAAATGCCATGCTCAACACGAGCAAAACGTTTCTGTTTCTGGCGATGCTCCTGATCGCCACCCAAACCGTCCTGGCTCAGCCGAGCCCAACGACCGTGGATCCGTCGGCGAAGAAAAGCGACGTTACCGCTGTCGTGGATATCCTGAAGGAAATGCGCAAAGACGATGCGCAGTTCCGCAGCAAAGTGTTGGGTACGCTCGACACCATGCAGAAGGATATCGTCGCCATCAAAGGCGACATCACCACGATCAAAGGCGATATCGTGGTGATCAAAGGAGACATCGTCCTGATCAAGGCAGATCAGGCGGCCATGAAGGCCGATATCGTTCTGATCAAGGCAGATCAGGCGGCCATGAATGCGCGGCTCACTCTCCTCGAAAAGGAATTCGAGAAAGCGAAGGCGAACAACCAGGTTATCAATATCACAGTGCAGCCGACGGCAACCTACGTGCCACCCACTGTGTATATCGACAGACCCGTGTTTTACTACTACGCGCCAACGCAAGCGTATTACGGATACTATGGTGGGCATTGGTACAATTACAGTCCGTCGTACCAGACCTACTATTATTATCCCACATACGTGAACTCGTCTTATTCTTCGTATTATGCGTACTCGTCATACGCATCGTACAGAGGATATGCAGGCGTGCCCTACCGGGCACGTTGGTGGCGCTACTAATTGCGCACATCGCCCACAGCACAACCCTGCACCTACTCCAATTGGTGCAGGGTTACGCTTGTCTTAATATGGAGAATTTTCAGCGATATTGACAATATAGATTATTCTATTGTATAGTTACACCGATCCTTGTCTTCATCGCTTGCCCACCGTAGCTCCTCGGGAGCGAAGGTGGGATTCCCCGCAAAACCCCCCTCATCTCCGTATCGTATACGGATCAAGATGAGTGGATGCTGCGGGGAAACCCGCGAATTAAGGAGCCCCCTTAACCGGGGGTACCAGCCATGCGTCCCACGAATCTCGTCCTCGCGATCATCATGCTGATCGCAACCACATCGTCAAACGCTGCGCTCGCGCAGCCGTCGGCATCGAAGATTCCCGCCAAACCCACCAAGGCGGACTTCGAAGCTGTGACCAAGGAACTGGCCGCTCTCAAGGCGGCACACCAGTCCCACCTGGTTGAGTTGCCCAAGCTCAAGGCCGATCTCGCGAAGGCCAACGCCGACCTCTCCACGGAGAAAAGTGACAACGCCAAGTTGAAAGCGTCACTCAAAACCGTCGAAGGCGAGCGCGACACCGCACGTGCCGATTTGGCCACTAAGACCGCCCTGCTTTCCAGCGTCAAGGTTCAACCCGACTTGCCCCGTGATTTCACGGGGTGGGTCAGAATTGAAACGACGAAGGATAAGAAGGGTAAGTGGATCAAAACGGAACGCGCAGTGAAAGTGGGGGAAGTGTTCGAGTCGGGGGGCCAAAAGTACTGTTATTATGCCCTCGATAACAACGTCCTCTACGTGCAGAAATCCGCTTCGCCCGAGCTTTGGGACCGTAAGTAACATTTCGCGGTGAACACCGCAGCAAAATACCCGATGATCATCCAATCACATCTCGATCATCGGGTTTTGCTGTGCCCGGATGTTACGCACGCGAGTTTTTCTTGCGCGTTTCCTGTACCTGTTTCTCCATCGCATCAATGCTCTTCTTCAAATCCTGCTGCTGCTTGCGGATCGCGGCGACCTGCGCCTGAGACTCTTTGAGTTCTGTTTGCATCGTCGTAATCCGGATGCGCAACTGGGCGGATTGATTGCGCACCTGCTCGACCTGAGTTTTCGTCGTCGCGACGGTATTCTTCATGGCAGCAATCTGGCCCATAATACGGTTCTGTTCGTCTTTGCGCTGTGCCTGGAATTCGCGAACGGCATTCACCATCGGATCTCCTCCGGCAGGGAAACTTTCCATGATCTTCTTCACGCGCTCCTCTGTACGATCAGGATCCATCAGTTCTTTCAGGCTGGCCTGTAACTTGGTTCCTTCATCAGCCAGCTTGCTCAGCTGCGTATCAAACTCCCCTTCTCGCTTCACAAGATCAGCAAGCTCTTTTTCCGCTGCACCCGTTGTCTCCTTCCGCTTCGATTCCTGATTTTGAAATTCCTCTAATCGCTTATTCAACTTCGTCATCTCCTCCTGACTCTGCTTCAAATTCTCATTGCCGCTTTTGATGCTCGTCGAAGAATCTGCGGCAGTTTTCTTTCTTTCCTGATCCGTTCCTGCGGTTCGGTTTTTTTCATACTGCTGTTTCCCTGCCGGTCCCGAGCCCGGTCCCGGTCCCGTAGTTCTCCCCTTCTCATACCGCTGTTTCCCCGCCCCACCGGTACTCGTGTAATTGACTGCGCCGTTGCCCCCGCGTCCTCCAACGCTTCCCTGCGGCACAGCGCGAATCACTCTCCCGCCGGGCGTCGTCATCGTCCATCCGGCCGCGGGATTCCACTGCAGAGTTAAACCATACATGGAGATTGTGTGAGGTCTGCTGAATATCCGGGCCGATTCCGGATCGACGGCGATGCACTCGCGCGTGAAGCTGTTGAAACGTTGAATCGTCCCCTGATCGTCGTCGGGATTCCGTACCAGGTAGAGATAGAGTTCTTCGCACCGGTGCGTGATGTACAGCCGGGCGAGTCGCACCTGAGGATTTCGCTGTTGATTGGCATCGACTCTCAATTCCGAAATGATCGCCCGCAATTCGATGG
>CAYJTW010000048.1:0-7750 GCA_964373225.1 uncultured Candidatus Peribacteria bacterium | reverse complement strand
TCGAGCCAGCGGTAGATGCCGGGGCCGGTGGATGCCGACGCGACGCGTTTGCGGAGCTGCGTGAGGCGGGGACTTTCTTTCGCGGACATGATGGCATCATACCGTCATTGGTCGTTCAGTTCCGACATGTTGCGACTATGTCATCGGCTTCGGTAAATTCGAGCCATCGATTGTTCAAATCTTCCTTTAGACGCTCCAGAGAATTTGACTCAAGAGCGTCGTATAGCTCTCCAGTCATTACAACAAATGTACCCTGCCGCACGACCGCTTCGAGAGTCGGAATGAGCGCGAGAAATCGCTCTTTTTCCCCTGCATCTTTCAGCGCATTTCCGTACCGTATGAGTGTGTTCTTCGGATACATAAGAGCAAAATGATACTCCTCATTGTAGAAGTCAATTCAATGGGGCAATCTTGCCGATAGAGCCCCTGCATTGACTTTCCCGCTCCAATCTCTACCCTTTCTTCGCTTTCCGGCGGTTTTTACGGGCCGGAATCATCTTCATCACAGGCAAGGATGCCTGCGCTGGGTTCCCGTTTTCTTTCTCCCTCAATTGTATGGATCCCCGATTCCTCGAGTTCTTCGCCCCCGTCATCGCCATCGCCGGACTCCTCTATTCCCTCGTCTTCTGGAGCCAGGTCAACTATGCGCCCGATGGTACGCACGCGATGCAGAAAGTCGCGAAGGCCATTTCGATTGGCGCGCGCGCGTTCGTGCGGCGGCAGTACCAGACCATCGCGATCCTCTCGATCGTCGTCGGCGTCGGGATGATTCTTGCCTACGGACTCACGGGAGCGGCGGGCAGCGGGCACGGTGGTGAAGTGACATCCAGCGGATGGACCTTCGGCTTTGAAATCGGCGGCGCGTTCCTCCTGGGCGCGTTCTTCTCCGGGCTCGCGGGGGTCGTGAGCATGGTTGTGGCGACAAAAGCGAACCTCAAGACTGCCGCAGCTTCAAAGGACGGACTCAACGCGGCGCTCCAGATGGCGCTTCGTGGCGGAACCGTCAGCGCGATCGTCATCACGGCATTGTCTCTGCTTGGTATCAGCGGTCTGTACCTGGGGTACCGGTGGGCGGGCATGGATCCTGCGCTGATCCCGGGCCTGATCGTCGGCTACGGCTTCGGCGCGAGCTTTGTGGCGCTCTTCGCGCAACTCGGCGGCGGCATCTACACCAAGGCGGCCGATGTCGGTGCCGATCTTGTGGGCAAAATCGAAGCAGGAATTCCCGAAGATGATCCCCGCAACCCTGCCGTCATTGCCGATCTCGTCGGCGATAACGTCGGTGACTGCGCAGGAAGAGGTGCGGACTTGTTTGAGTCGATCTCCGCTGAGAACATCGGTGCGATGATCCTCGGCGCGGTCCTGTACCCGACGTTCGGCATCAAAGGCATTCTCTTCCCGCTCGTGTTCCGTGCGCTCGGCCTCGTCGCGTCGATCCTCGGCGTGTACTCGGTGAAGGGCAAGGAAGGGGAAGCACCGATGACCACCATGACCCGCGGATTCTGGGTGACCGCGATCCTCACGACCGGCGCGCTCTACGTGACCGCGCAGTACATGCTCAGCAACACCAACGGCGGGTTGACGGACTTCAGCTCCGAGAACAGCGCCGTGTGGTACTTCCTCTGCGGCGTCACCGGCATTCTGACGTCCGTCGCCTTCGTCTACATCACTGACTACTACACGGGAAAGGATCACCGCCCCGTGCAGGCGATCGCGCATGCGTCCAAGACGGGACACGCGACCAACATCATCGCGGGGACGGCCATCGGCATGGAATCCACGGCTCTCACGGTCATCTCGGTGTGTATCGCGCTCTTCCTGAGTCACTGGTTTGGCGAGCAGACGGGCATCGAAGACGGCGGTCTGTACGGCACGGCGGTCGCCACCATGGGCATGCTCGCGGTGGTCGGCTACGTGCTTGCGATGGATATGTTCGGACCGATCACCGATAACGCCGGCGGCATCGTCGAGATGAGCAAGGCGCCGGAGGAAATGCGCCGTGTGACCGACGAACTCGACGCCGCGGGCAACACGACGAAGGCCCTCACGAAAGGCTACGCAGTGGGCTCAGCCGCGCTCGCCGCGTTCCTGCTCTTCTCCGCATACATGAAGGAGGCGAATCTTACGGTGGTGAACCTCGCCAACGTCAACGTGTTCATCGGCGGATTCCTCGGCGCGATGGTCGTCTTCTTCTTCACGTCGCTGGCCATCCGCGCGGTCGGCAAGTCCGCGGGGGTGATCGTCGAAGAAGTGCGCCGCCAGTTCCGTGAGAACAAAGGCATCATGGACGGCGCCAGCGAGCCCGATTACGCCGCGTGCGTCGATATCGCAACCAAGTCCGCGCTGCACGAGATGATTCTGCCGGGAATCGTCGCGGTCGCGTCCCCCATCCTCATCGGCGTGATCTTCCGCGCCGAAGCGGTCGCCGGAATGCTGATGATCGGCACCATCGCGGGTGTGATCCTCGCTGCGTACCTCAATAACTCCGGCGGGGCGTGGGACAACGCGAAGAAGTTCATCGAACAGGGAGCACACGGCGGTAAGCGCAGCCCCGCGCATCAGGCAGCGGTGACCGGCGACACTGTCGGCGATCCGTTCAAGGACACGGCGGGGCCGAGCCTGCATGTTCTCATTAAATTGTTTTCTACTTTGACCTTGGCTCTTGCTGCGTTGTTCATGTAATTCGGGCTCGGGTTCGGGGACGGGGACGGATAGAATTCATTGTTCGAAACGTCTGATCATTCCTGACAGAATCTGTGCCATTCGAACTGACAGCGAGATAGCGCGTTCTGCATCGGTAGAACTCACGAAGTGCAATGCGACGGTGATTCGCAAATGTGCTTCGGTTTCTGTGCATTCGCCCCGCGCAATCGTGTACTTATTTGCTTTGTCCGCATCCGTGCGCTTTCCAAATCCTTCAGCAAAATTTCCAAGAATACTCTTGGAGGATCTTCTTAATTGAGATGCCAAGCCGTACCGCTCTTCACATGGCAGCTTCTTTATGAGCCTATCGACTTCCTGCATCAGTTCTGTGCCCACTTTCCAAGCATCGAGATCGGTAAAATGTGTCATATCAATACCGTGCCTCGATAATGTGATGAGGAAAATAGGCCTACGGAAGAAAGTTTTAATGATCATCAATTATTGGCTTTATATAAACAAAAATTCAGTTCCACGACCCCGTGGAACATCTGCAGATTTTCCTCTCGTCCCCGTCCCCGAGCCCGTCCCCGCGTTACTTCTCGATCTCCTTCTTCAGCTCCACAATCCTCATTTCCCCCTCCGCCTTCTGCTCCTCCGTCAGTTGCGCACTCAGGGACGTCAGCAGAGACCCTGCGCGCTCCGATCCATTCTCCGAGGCGATCGTCAGCCACGCGTACGCCTCGATCACGTTCTGTTTTGGAATGCCTTCACCCCGTACGTACATCACGCCCGCGTTCATCTGCGCATCGGCGAATCCTCCTTTGGCGGATTTCAAAAAATACTGCAGTGCTTTTTCAAAATCCTGCGCCGCACCCTGTCCCGTATACGACATTTGTCCCAGCTGGAAGGCGGCACGGACGTCGCCCGCGTCGGAGGCACGGACAAACCAGCCATGCGCGGCCTCCAGATTCACGTCGGTACCCTCGCCGTTGCGCTCCATCATTGCCAGATTGAATGCCGCCTGGCGATTTCCCGCACTCGCTGATTTCTGGTACCACTCGAGTGCCTTCGCATAGTCCTGATCAACGCCGTCGCCGTCGTGGAACATGGCGCCCAGTTCGAATTCCGCGTCATGATTTTCGTTGAGCGCCATCACGAGGACTTGGGGATAGCTCAGTTTCTGGGAATCGGAGGCTGTGCTTGTTGAGGATTCTGACCCCGTCCCCGTCCCCGCGCCCGTCCCCGGAGTCGTCGTGCGAGTGCACGCTGCAAGCAGCATCAATGCCAGAATCAACATGGACCTGGATCGCATGGACCGAGTCTAGCATGGTAGGCTTTTCCCATGCAGCCGGTCGATCTGGTTATCCTGTTCACCATCCTGCTCATCGTGGTCATCGTCCTCACGACCGCGTACGCCTTCATCGGCGGCGTTCCGTACGTGCCCACGTCGCGATCGATTGCGCGGGACATGGTGGATGTCGCGCGGCTGAAGGGCGCCGAGCGCGTGTTTGATTTGGGAGCGGGCAACGGCAGGATTTTGATTGAAGCCAAGCGCAAATATCCCGGGCTCACCGCGACGGGCATCGAATTGGCGCCGACGGTGTGGCTGCTGGGGCTCATGACGATCTTCCTGAGCCGCGTGAACGTCCGCTTTCTGCGCGGCGACGCCCGAACAGTCGATCTCCGTGACGCCGACGTGATCTTCCTGTACCTCTCCGGCGGCCTGCTCGGAGAACTTGAAGGCAAATTCGACAGGGAACTGCGGCCGGGCACCGTCGTCATCTCGCATGCATTCCGATTCCCGCGGAGGCAGCCCGTCGAGGTGGTGACACTGGATCGATGGAGCGGGAAAAAGACGGTGCTGCGCTATGTCTGGTAACGGCTTGGCCGTTCCCCTGAGCTTGTCGAAGGGTGACCCAGAAAGCTAACAGAGCGAAGTACAGCACGATCCAGAAAGATGATAGTCCTTCTATCTGTATCACTGCATACGGCATAGCGCCCAACACATGTGCAACGCCGGTGATCCACTGCAGCGGCAGCCATGCGATCATCGCGGCCGCTTGCCCGAGCGGCATCCAGATCCAGCCGAGCAGGATGCTCACGGTCCCGAAGAGCATCGCGTACGGCACGACGGGCGGCGCGAGGAGGTTACTGACCGGCGCGATCAGGCTCAGCTGCCCAAACAGGAAGCAAATCCATGCCGAGGCGAGCATCTGCGCGCTGAGCGTCAGCGTCAACGACTCCTGCAGTCCGAACATCTCCGGAATTTTTCGCATGTATGGTTTCAACACCGGCGAAATCTCCAGAATGCCGATCAGCGCGAGGAACGAGAGCTGGAATCCCGCGTCGTACCAGAGCTGCTTGGGGTTCCAGGCGAGCATGAAGAAGGCCGACCAGAGCACGGTGAGCCGCGTCGTCTGCAACCGGTTCAATTGCAGCGCGAGGAGTCCCAGAATTCCCATCACCGCCGCGCGGACGGCGGAGGCCGAGGCTCCCGTCAGGATCGTGAAGCTGATGATGAGCACGACCGACGGCCAGAATCTCCACTTGAGCGGCAGCCAGAACAGGAGCGTCCCCATCATCGTGATCAGCATCGTGATGTTGTAGCCGGAAATCGCGACGATGTGCGTGAGACCGGTCGTCTTGAAGTCCTGCACGAGCGACTGCGGCATCGCTCCGCGCGACCCGAGCAGGAGTCCGCCGAGGAGCGACGCATGTGGTTCGGGGAGAACCTGCCCGATGCGCTCTTCCAGCGCGTTTTTGAACCGGTAGATGGCTGCGAGGACCGCGTTGCCATACTGTTCTCCCGTTGTCTCCACACGCGGATCGCGCATCAGACTGTAGATGTTCTTCACACTGAGGTATCGGTCATACCGGAAGTCATCGTCACTCTCCGGTTCTTCCAGCATCCCCTGGACGATCACTTCGTCACCGTACGCAAAAGGTCTGTGCCCCACGCGCAGCGTCACGAGCACGCGGCCGGTGACCCGCATCGTCTTCATCCCGGTCTTCAGGAGTTCTGCATCCACGATATAATTGGTCTTGAGCGCCCGCCGGTCGGGATCATCGGCGATGATTCCCCGAATCGCGACCGCGGAGCCGGTGTAGAAATCAGGAGTCTGCGGTGTGGAGACATGGGTCGTATGGGAAACAACCACCAGACCGATCATGATTCCGAAAATGCCTGATAGCGCAGGTCTTCGACCTGCGGTGAATGGCATCACCATCAATCCCATCATCCCCAGCCCCACCCACACCCACCACGGATACACCGGTAGCTGCCCGCCCGATCCGAACGGGATCGTTCGGGCGGGCCACCACTGCAGAAAGAAGATCGTGACGAGGAAGCTGCCTAAGAAAAAATAGGAAATATGCGAGGGGCGCATAGCGGGTCACGATCCTGCAGATGCCAGTAGCCGTGAAGACCCCTCGGCGAAGATCGCAAAATGGAATGTTGAGTTTTTGGCTATGGTAAGAAGAATTTGGATGTTCCACGGGGGTGTGGAACGTTCACGTATTTTTCCTGGAAAGGAGTTCAAACCTTGCACGTGCAAGTGCAGTCAGTCTTTGGATACCCCCTTTCACATCTTCGACTTCTTTCGTACCTAGAAAAAGGTTCTCGATGTAATCCATATCAAATCCTCCTTCCGTATCCCACCATTTCTGTCGATAAAGAAGATAATCTTCAAAATCTCCATTCTGAAGACGCTTTGCGATTTGATTACATTCCTCGACCATGGTTTTCATTTGTTCTCCAAATATTGTCATGAAAGGGGAAGCCCCCCTCGCTACTTGTGGATTGTTTGCCATGATCAAATGGGCATTTTCCAGTAAACCCACACCATTGCGTGAACAACATTGTATGAATTCATACGAAAAATGTTTTCCGATGAGGACATGATGGCTACCCCCCCAATCGTGCGTCTTCGCAATCTCGATGTGTTGCTTGAAAAGCTGAGTGAGACGAAAACTCAGTTGTTTCTTGCGTAACTGAGGGTCGGAATCGTAATCAGCGCGGATTTTTTGAAGCCTGCGGTTAATGACTTCATCACAAACCTGATCCAAATTATCCATATATTTACTTTAAATAAATTACAAAAAAAGTCAATTATCAATTTTCGCCAGTCGGATCCATTCCTGCACCGTCACCGTCTCCGGCCTCCGTGTTGGATCAATCCCGGCTTTCGCGAGCAGTTCCAGTCCATTTCCTGCCCACCGTAGCTTCAGTGAAGGCGGGTCAATTCCTCCGAGAGTGTTCCGGAGCATTTTGCGCTTCCCCGCGAAGGCGATTTTCAGGAGTTTTAGAATCTGGTCGATGGTCGGACGGTCGGCGAGGGGTTTTGCGTGAGAGACAATCTGCAGAACCGCGGAGTCGACGGCGGGTGGAGGCAGAAACGCACTGGGGGGAACCTTGCAGATGATCTTTGGCGTCCCGAAGAGCTTCACCATGATCGTGAGGATGCCCGCGTGCTCTTCATCGCAGATTTTCTCCGCCACTTCGCGCTGAATCAGCAGGGTCATCGCCGTCGGCGCGGTCGGTGATTCCAAATAGGCGTGCCGGAGGAGGGGAGAGGTGATGTGGTAGGGGATGTTGGCGACGATCTTGTACGCGGTCGCCGGAAAATCCGTCTGCAGAGCATTGCCGTGAATGATGTCCAAGTGAGTAGTGGGTAGTGAGTAGCTTGCCCTGAGCGAAGTCGAAGTGTGGTTGGTAACGAAATTCTTCAAAAGCGGAATGAATCGTTCATCGAGCTCAATGGCGGTGACGCGGGCTGCATGTTTCAGAAGTTCGGATGTGAGCACGCCGATGCCCGGACCGATCTCCACAATGTGATCATCAGATGTGATGTCTGCGGACGTTACGATCTGTTCAAGAATCTCTTCATCGACCAGGAAATGCTGGCCGAGGTCTGTGTTTAAACGGATGTTGCGGTGACGGAGGAAGGCGATGACGCGGTCGCGTAATGAATCCATGGGGGGATCATACGGGAACACTTGACTCTTCGTCATACCTCAGTAGACTCCCCGCACACATGTCTCGTCAGACCTTTTCCTACGGCTACTGCTCCTTCGCGTTTAGCGCGGGGACGGCGGCCGTGTGTCTGAA
>CAYJTW010000047.1:0-8101 GCA_964373225.1 uncultured Candidatus Peribacteria bacterium | reverse complement strand
GCCTGCTTAATCTCCCGCGCAATCCTCCGCCCCGTGCTCATCGGCACATCGTACTTGAGCGCCGTATAGGGGGAACCTTCGATAAAGGGATTCGTGCCTGCGACGATGCGCGCGCTGATCTCGAACACGAACATCTGGAGTTTGCGGGTGATGATCATCTCCAGACAGAAGGGACCGAAGAGGCCCTTGCCGGCCTTGAGCTTTTTGCTTTCCGCGACGACGCGGTCCCCCATCGCAAACATCTCGGGCAGCAGCGATTCGCGGACGACGATGGG
This sequence comes from uncultured Candidatus Peribacteria bacterium, assembly GCA_964373225.1. Taxonomy (GTDB): domain Bacteria; phylum Patescibacteriota; class Gracilibacteria; order Peribacterales; family Peribacteraceae; genus JABFSS01. Next base: position 7,826 of record CAYJTW010000047.1, on the reverse strand, counting down.
GAAGTTCCCGACAATCGTGTAACTCGTGAAGATGTTGGCGGCCAACTGATCTTCGGCGCGGATGCGTCCGATGCTGTCGGCGTTCGACTCGTAGCGCTTGTCCATGCCCATGATCTCCAGCTCGCCGTTGAGCGGAGAGTAGAAATAATGGACGTAGACGGGCGACCCGACGATGTACTCCTGGATGACGAAGTCGTTCTCCTCGGGATACTTGCGATTCTTCACTTCGTAGAATTGCTCCGCGGACTTGGCGACGAAGTAACCGAACCCGCCGCCCGCGCCGTGGAATTTGACGATCACCGGACCGTCAATATCCTCCGGTTTTGCGAAGACCCGCGGAAGGAGAAGACCGGCTTTGAGAAGCCACTGGCGCTCCATGGTGCGGTTGCTCTCCCACTCGAGGATTTCCTTGGTGCCGTAGTACATCGGCTTCATCTTTTGGACACGATCATGACCGAGATAACTGACGAATGAGCCGTGCGGGATGATGATCGCGTTGCGCTTGATCAGTTCCGCTTCCAGCGCCACGTTCCAATCCTTCCAGTCATCGACAAACAGGTATTCGTCGGCGACATCGTACGATGTGTATGGCCGCTCGCTTCCCTTCTTGCAAATCACGAGATTACGCATGCCCTCATCGCGCGCGCCTTTGAGAATCTGGAGCGCCGAATGGCTCCCCATGGTCGCGATCACATAGTCTTTTGGTTTATGAGAAAGGGCCGGCGAGGACGCCTTGGGAGTCATGGTATTTCGGCGAATATAGCAAAAGAGCAGAGCTCTGACAAACGAAAAGAGCGTCTTTTCAGATGCTCTTCTCTGAATCAATGATGGAAGAATTTACGGATACTTCTTGCCAATCTTCTCCGCCAGCACGCATTGGGAGTAGCGGACCGTGTGCGAGGGATACTTTTCACAGTCGTTATCGACGACCGGCATGCCCGGAGTTGCTGCGGCAGCCGCGGACGAGGAGCTCGCGACAGGGTCGCAGTAATCGTCGAGAGCATCGGCAAAGACATCGTCCATCTGCTGGCGAATGGCAGTGTTACTGACGTTCATCGGCGTAGCGGTGGTGTAGACATTCTTGATTTTCCAGACCGTCCTCTGCGCGGCGATGCACGGCGTGATCACGGTCATCGTGTCGACCGCGGCGGGGGGCGCCGTCTCGTCCTTCTTGACGGTCGGATAACGGTTCACATCGATTTGCTTTCGCAGAGGGACACCGATCCTGTTCACCGTCCGCTTGTTGTACGTTTCGGTTGCCGACGGATGGAGATCTTCGTTGAGGAAAGAGACGGTGGTCGCGCCGAGATCCGCCGTCTGCACCCACGTGAGAGAACCCGCGCCCAGGATAACGCCGGCAACAATGCCGAAGAGACTGATAGAGACATCACGGTGTGTCATAGAATGATGTGGGTATGAGATGAATACTGTAGATATTATACTATATTTTTATAATATATGCAAATACGGTCGAAACTTTGCGGATCAGTCAAATCTGCGTATTCTCCCTCTCACGGTGCCGTAGCCAAGCAGTAAGGCAGGGGTCTGCAAAACCCCCATACGTGGGTGCAATTCCCGCCGGCACCTCCATTTTCCGGTGTTACTTGCTGCTGGGCGCGGGTTCAGAAAACCGCACCGAATTCATGATCAGCATGATCTCCTTCTGCAGTGTGTCACTGATACTGACGGGCGTGAGTGCGGTGACCGTGTACCCGACAGCGGCGGCAACGGCAGAGAGTTGGAAGAATCTCCTTTCGGGCTCGCCCGCGACAGGCTGGGCCGAGAACACGTGGAGCTCAACATTCTGTCCTTCGACGATGATCGCACGGCTGTCGATGAGCGTATAGCCCGGGAGGGTGGTGACCGAGCGGATGCTCGCTTTACTGTAGGCGGAGGAATCCAGCGGACTGCCGAGCTTTTCGCTCGTGACGGTGATCGTCGGCGTCTGTCCGGATACCGATTTCTCGGACTGGAACCCCACAAGCACCTGGTCGGGCACGCCGCGGTCGGCGAGCTTCTCCTGCGAGAGCACCGTCCATCCTGCGGGCAGGCATACGCCGATGACGCCGTTCCAGAACTGCTGCTTGCACACGACTTCCGTGGTCTTGGAAGAACTCCCCCCGCACCCAGCGAGGAGAACTGTGAGGGAGAGGATGGCGAGAAGGCGTTTCATAGTGCGGGGAGTATAGCCGTATTTGGGATGCTATAGATGATTGAGCAAAACCGCAAAATCTGGTATACTAATGAGATTTATGCGCCGAATCTCCCTCTCCCTCCTCCTCGCGCTCACACTCCTGCTTCCCCCCGTTGCCGCCATCGCGGAAGCGGTCATCCGCGTGGACGATACCGTCGCGGGACTGGGGACATCCGTCGAGCTGACGGGAGCAGCGCCCTCGGCGGCGGTCAACGTGCACGTGGTCTCGCAGTCCGGCGAGGATACGATGATTCCGGTGACGACGGATGCGCGCGGCGCTGCCGCCGTTTCCATCCCGGAAGCGTTGACCGTCGAGGCCGGCATCTACCGGGTCTTCGGCGTGCTCGGACAGCGCAAGATCACGGAAGATGCCACGTTTGAGGTCCTCCAGGACCGCGTGGACCAGCGCAGCTCGACTGTCACCATCAATCAACCTCTTCTCCAGGCCGATGGCCGGGCGATTTCAATCGTCACGGTGACGCTGCGCGATAGCGCGGGCAATCCCCTTTCCGGGCGCCCGGTGCAGCTCGTCGGCAGCCGCGCGGAGGACCGCATCATGAGCCTCTCGGCGTCCAACGAAACCGACCGCAGCGGCGCCGTGCAGTTTGGCGTGCAAACGCAGAGTCCGGGGGAAATCACGCTCCGCGCAATGGACATTCTCACCGGCACGATGCTCAACCAGACCGGCCGCATCGCGGCGCTTGGCAGCCCGAGCGTCGGAGGATTTGCAGAGAACGCCAATGCCGGCATCTGGAATCCCGCCGCGCTGCGTGCGCAGGTTGCGGATTCGCAGCCACCTTCGTCTACAGGAAAATCGTACGACGTTCCCGCCCGTATCGTCATCAAAGCCCCGGCAACGGGCAATGTCCGTGATGTGATTCCCGCTGTCACCGTGGCCGTGGTGGATGCAAACGGCAACACCGTCGAAAGCTTCGCCGGCACGCTGAAGATCGAAACGCCCGGCGACAAAGGATCGACGCTCCCGGGTCTCGGGCTCCCTCCCGGCCAGGGCGAAGTCGTCATCGCGAAGAAGGGACTCGGGAAAGCGACCCTCGCGTGGGTCGTGAGCTTCAGCAAATCCGGAGAACAGAAAATCGTCGTGCGTGATGAGAGTGGAACGCTCACGGGAGAAACGACGATTGCGGTGACCGGAAGCGCGGACATTCCCGAGGGTCGCAGGATCCGGATGGACAGTCCCAAGGACGGCGACACGGTCGCGACGCGCGAGATTCTCATCACCGGCAAGGACAAGAACCTCGCTCTGCGCAATCTCGAAGCCTACGTGGGAGATGCATCGGCTCCTCCGGAATCCCTGGTCAATGACACGCCCGACGCCACCGGCGACGCCGACGCCGACGGCAATTTCGCGTTTACGGTCAAGCTGCCCAAGAGCGATGGGGTGATCCTGAACGTCCGCGATGAATCAGGGCAGTACGATTCGGGCCTCATCCATCTGACACTGGATATGCAGGGTCCCGCTCTGGACTACACGCTGAACCCGCCGCAGCCGCAGGAAGGCGAAGACGTGACACTCTCGGTCAAGAGCGAGCCGGGCTTGCCCGAAGTGCTGTTTCGCATCAGGGAACAGAACATCACTCTGACCGAAGGCGAGCCCGGAACGTACGACGTGCTCTTCCTGGCGCCGGGCCGCGGCGATCTCGACTTCACGCTGAGCGGACGCGACGCTGCCGGCAACGTCACCGATGTCACGGGCACGCTCAGCATCACCGGCCCCTCCCTGCCGCAGGTGCAAAACGTCCGCGCGCAGTCACTCGCCGGCGGCATTCAACTCACATGGGATGCGATTCCCGATGAGACGATCACGGGATATCGCATTGACACAGGCAACAGTCCCGGCCGGTCGGATACGACGCTCGACACTCCCGGGCCCACCGGTGAAGCCGCCGTGATGGGACTCAAGTCCGGCAGCGAGTATTTTGTGACGGTGCGCGCACTGCGCGGGCAGGAAACCGGACCCAAGAGCACCGTCATCGTCGCACGGACGCTCGGCATGGAAGTGACCGTGACGCCGCAGGACGGGAGCCTGCTCCTGCAGTGGACCTTCCCCGACACCACGCCGCTGGCGTCATTTCTGCTCGAATTCGGAAGCATGGAGGGCGAATACAGCGAACAGAGGACTCTCGAGGGGTCCATGCGCGTCTACACGGTAAAAGACCTGCTCACGCAGCCCTACCTGATCCGGCTCACGCCCGTCGCGACGACGGGACAGATCCTCAGTGATCTCACCGTGACGACGCAGGGAACACCGACCCGGGCGCTCGCGTTCCGCGCCTCGGCCGATGAACTGACGGGTCGCGTGAAGCCGGGTGACGTCGCGCCGGAAAACGCCCTCCACGCGGGGGCTCCGGCAACGACCCGCAGCGGACTCCCCGGCATTTCGCTGCGCCTCGTCCTCGGCCTGACGGCGGCCGCACTCGGCATGTACTGGTACCGCCGGCGGAAGATGATGCGGGAGACGCGCGCGTTCCTCGCTGTCATGCATCGGAAGTATCATTCATGACTCCCTCAAAAACTCCCACCCGTCGCGCGAAAACCCTCTCGATAGGGGGCGCCACCTACGATCTCTTCGTCCGAACAGGCACGAGCGTTTTGCACGAAGATCACGGGGCAAAAACACTGACGCTCCCGCTCGGGCAGAAGATCCGCGTGGAACAGGTGATCGAAACGTGCGGCGGCGGGGCAGCCAACACCTCCGTGGGGCTCGCGCGCCTGGGGTGCGACGCGCATTTTTGCGGCGTGCTCGGCAGCGACCAGTGGGGCGGGCGCCAGCTAAGCAACTTCGGACGCGAGGGGGTGGACGCGCGCAGTGCGACGGTCGTCGAGGGCGAAACGTCCAGTTTTTCGATCATCCTCTCCGCCGGCAGCGGCGAGCGGGTGATTCTCTACGATCCCGGCACCAACGCCCATCTGCACGACGCCACCTTCGACCGCGAGGCGGCGGCAGGAATGGACTGGATCTACTTAAACCACATCCATGAACGCAGTTGCGTGATCGAGGATGATATCGCCGCGATCCTCTCAAAACATCCGGAGACGGGACTTACGTGGAATCCGGGCGGATCCCAGCTCAAGCACGGTATCCGGGAAAAGACAATCAAGATCCTCCTGCAGAAGACGCGCCTCTTCCTCTGTAATAGGGAGGAGGCTCAGCAGTTCACCGGAGAAGAGACGACGGACAAGGCAATTGCCTCCCTCCTGCGACATGGCGTGCGCACCGTCTGCATTTCCGACGGCGCGCGTGGCTCCACCGCCTCCGACGGCAAGCAGACATGGCACTGCCCGGTGATCAGCAACGCGGTGATCGTCGATACCACCGGCGCGGGCGACGCGTTCGGGACGGGCGCGACATGGGCACTCACGCAGGGCCTGGACTTGCCAATGATGCTCCGCGCGGGTACCATAAATGCGACCGGTGTGATCGGCGCGATGGGCGCCCAGGCCGGTCTCCTCACAGACACCGATATGCGACAACAACTCCAAACCATCTCTCTTCATGTCACAGAGATCACCCGCTGATCTTTATTTTCCATTCCGTTTTTCACTGTTCACTTCTATGTCCGACGACGCACTCCTCCAGGCCCAGGAACTCCTCGATACGGCGATGTCTTCGCTCAAGACCGCCCACGCGCTCCTGCGCGACATCACGGGCGTCAGCGATTCCACGCGTGAACGGCATGTGCTGCGTGCCGGGAGTATGGGCAACGGCGGTGGGGCGACCGGACGGGTGATCGAAGGAATTTTCGACGGGCAGAACATGGTCGACGGCCAGGGCCAGACGTATCCGGTCCCCGCCAACTACGCGAGCAAGAGCAAACTTGTGGAGAGCGACGGGATGAAGCTCACGATCACCGATGAAGGAAAATTCATCTACAAGCAGATCGCCCCGGTCCCCCGCCGCACCGCGCTCGGGGTCCTGATCCAGGAAGACGGCCAATACAAGGTGCTCGCCGAGGGCAAGGCGCTCAGAGTCCTGCTCGCGTCGGTCACGTTCTACCGCGCCGAAGTCGGTGACCAGGTCACGGTGCTCCTCCCCGAGAATGGCGACGCAAAATGGGGAGCCGTCGAGGCCGTGCTGCCCAGGCATATCGCCGAGGCCGCCGCACGCGCGACGGTCGGTGGAGGCGGAGGTTCAACGCACGGGCAAGATGGGGAGTTGAGCCCCACGATGTGATTCATCGAACATGCTCGTTCATTCGTTAACTGGTTAATTCGTCGTGCGAGATACGAGTTAACGAATTAACGAATTAACGAGTTAACGGGTACGGGAACCCTCTGCTACTCTCACAACGATGAAACTGTCCGCCCGCGTCATCATCCCCGTCCTCGCAGCCGTTCTTCTCGCCGGCGGTGTCCTCGGTTTCGCCTGGTGGCAATTGAGCCTTACGCAGGAAACGCTGCAGCAGCGCGTGCGGACGCTGTCGGAACAATTGGACCGCCCGGGCAACGGTTCGGGGACGACCGTTGCCGATGACCCCGTCGACAGCGGCGATATCATCCTCGTGCATCTGCGGCAGGGCGATCTGCTCGCGCTCCAGGGCGATTGGATCACCGCGGAACGCGAGTACCAGGCATCGGTGGACGCCGGCGGCGGCATCCCGGCGCTGCGCAAACTCATCCAGGCACAGATGCAAAGACGCGAAATCGACAGGGTGAAACTCACACTGCAGGAACTGCGGCGTCTGGGAGCACGGAGCGAAGATCTCCTGCTGCTTGAGACCATCGTGGCGCTCCGTACCGGCGAAATGGTACGGGCGGAGCAGATGCTTTCCACGGCGAAGGACTCTCCGCAGCGCCACTACGGCGCCGCGCTCCTCGCGATCGTCCAGGGCAATCATGACAATGCGAAAAAAGAATTGCTCGCGACGCAGAACGGTTGGGATCCGACGCTGCGCGCCTACGCGCGAACACTCCAGGCCGCCTACGACGAGTTCGCGCTCTTTCCCGAAAGCCGCCCTCTCCACCGGACAACCCTCCTCGCACGGGCACTCGCCCAGGTGCAGGAATGCGAACTCGCGCTCCCGCTGCTGGGACAAGTTGTCCGGCAGCAGGATGATTACCGCGACGCATGGACGGTGCAGGGCTACTGCGAGCTGACGACCGAGCGCGCGCCGGAAGCTCTCCTCTCGTTTGAGAAAGCCTACGCGATCGATCCGGAGAAGCCCGAGATCCAGTACTTCCTCGGCCGGACCTACGCGGTGCTCGGCCAGTGGAAGAACGCCGCGACATTCCTGCAGTACGCGCTCGTCAACGGCTTTGAGCCGAAGAAGGAAGTCCGCCGCCGCCTCGCCGATGCGGCAGAGAAAGCCGGCGACACGCTCCTTGCGCTCGAACAGTACATCAACCTGATCACGGAACCCGACGCCGATATCGCGATCTTTGAAAAGACGGTAACGTTCGCGATCCAGACCGGCAAGAACGAAGATGCGTACCAGTTTGCGCAGAGCGCCGTAAAGAAATGGCCCGACTCCGGCAAGGCCTACGAACTCCTCGGCATCAGCGCCGCGGAGACGGATCGCAAAGATGAGGCGCGGGCGGCGCTCGAAAAGGCGCTGCGGCTGGATCCGAGTCTGACGGTTGCGCGGGGGAGGTTGGGGAAACTGTGATACACTGA
>CAYJTW010000046.1:0-8154 GCA_964373225.1 uncultured Candidatus Peribacteria bacterium | reverse complement strand
GCCGCTACTACTCGGTCAGCCTTCAGGATATGACCGGCGCCTCGCGCGTCCGCGAAGTCCTCCATCCGCGGCAGGTGGCGATGCACCTGGGCAAAAAACACCTCGGTCTCGCCACGACGCGGCTGGGCGAAATCTTCGGTGGCCGTGACCACACGACGGTCATGAACGCGCTCAAGAAGGTCGACGGCCGGCAGCACAATGATCCGCAGCTATTGAGGGAAATCCGGGCGGTGGAAGTGGAGTTGGGGTTGGTGTGAGCGTCGAGCGTGAATTATCCGCTTTGGACAGCGCTGTCACTCGTTACAACAGATCGAGCCTTGGCTTACCGCCAGCCTCTGGTACGTTTGTCCCATGGTGAAGCAAGCACAGTGGGTCATGGTCCTTCAGAAGCAGTACGGGGTAAATCCCGAGGACATACATGCGCTCACCGAAAAAAACGTCTGCGCCTCCGAACAGCCGTCTCGAACAATATTCGTCATCGATGCGATGCGACGCAGAAGGCGGTTCTTGATGCATTGATCGCGCTCGATATCTCCAGCACGTATGTCTCTATCATGCGTGCACGCATGGGGCATTTGACCCACAGGGAGAACACGGGGAGCACCGAGGCGGCGACAACCCTGCAGGACGAGCAACAGGAGAGGGAACAGGTACTCACGACGGTGCACCAGAAGTTCACCACACTGCGGTGTTTCGTCGCCCAAGTGAATGTCACGAAAAAAAGCGTGAATCTTGGCGGCGGCTTTTTCTTCCATTATTCGATCCATGGCGAGAATATCGACTGGATACTGGAGGACACCCATACCGGACACCGCGTGACGATTTTTTCCAGAGACACGCCGGAGAAACTGGGTACAGCAATGCAAGAGTGCTTTGAAAAAAGAATGGAAACAGCGCGGAATGCCGCTGTGAAGTTGGAAGTCGTCGCAGAAGCGCCGACTCCATGGGAAGGCACGTATACGGAGGCCGGAGCATCTCCTTTCGACGATGAATCGGGGAAAGGTGCATCATAATTCATGATTCATACTTCACTGCGTCTGGTATCCTTTCAGCATGACCGATCCTGTCGTCGATGATCTCTACAAGCTCCGCCACTCGCTCGCGCACGTGCTCGCGCAGGCCGTCACCAAGCTCTGGCCCGGCACCAAGATCACCATCGGACCGCCGATTGACTATGGGTGTTACTATGATTTCCTCTTCGAGAAGCCGATTTCGGAGGAAGACTTCCCCGCGATCGAGAAGGAGATGCGCAAGATCATCCACCAGGGGCAGACGTTCCGGTGCGATGAGTTGAAGACCGCGGACGCCAAAAAATTCTGGAAGGACCGCAAGCAGAACTTCAAGGTCGAAATGATCGAAGATCTCGAGAAGAATGATGGAGTCACGACCGTCACGAACTATGCAAACCTCGGACCAAAGGGCGAAGAGACCTTCGTCGATCTCTGCCGCGGGGGGCACGTTACGAATCTGAAGGAGATTCCCGCAGACGCCTTCAAGATCATGACGCTGGCCGGCGCGTACTGGCGCGGGGATGAGAAGCGCGAGCAGCTCACGCGCATCTACGTCGCCGCGTTTCCTTCAAAAGCCGAGTTGGATGAGTACGTGCGTATTCTTGAAGAGGCCAAGAAGCGCGACCACCGCAGGCTCGGCAAGGAACTCGATCTCTTCACGTTCAGCGAACTCGTCGGACCCGGACTTCCTTTATGGACTCCGCGGGGGACACTCCTCCGGAATTTATTGGACGACTATGTGTGGGAACTCCGCAAAGCCAAAGGCTACGAGCGCGTCACGATCCCGCATATCACCAAGAAAGAACTCTACGAGACCTCGGGGCACTGGCAGAAGTTTCAGAGCGATCTGTTCCATGTGCGGACGCGCGAGAGGCATGACTTCTGCATGAAGCCGATGAACTGCCCGCACCACACGCAGATTTTCGCAGCCAACCAGCGCAGTTACCGCGATATGCCGCAGCGGTACGCCGAAACAACAACCTGCTACCGCGACGAGCAGACGGGCGAGTTGCACGGCCTCTCGCGCGTGCGGGCCTTTACGCAGGATGACGCGCACGTCTTCTGTCGGCCGCAGCAGGCGAAAGACGAGATCCTCAAGATCTGGGAGATCGTTGATGCGTTCTACGCGACCGTCGGCTTCGGAAAGCTCCGCGTCAGACTTTCCCTGCACGATCCGAAAGCCTTTGAGAAATATCTCGGCACGCCCGCGATGTGGAAGAATGCAGAAGGGGAACTCAAAGCGATCGCCGTCGACCGGAAGGCGGACTTCATTGAGGCCGTGGGCGAGGCGGCGTTCTACGGTCCCAAGGTCGATTTTATTGCAAAAGATTCCATCGGCCGCGAGTGGCAGGTGGCGACGATCCAGCTGGATAGCAACATGCCCGAGCGGTTCGATCTCTTCTGCATTGATGAGAAGGGGAGTCACGAACGGTGTGTGATGATCCACGCGGCGATCATGGGCTCGCTTGAGCGCTTCCTCTCGATCTTCATCGAACACCATGCCGGTCTCTTCCCGCTCTGGGTCGCACCCGTGCAGGTGGGTCTCATTCCGGTCGCCGGCACGCATGAAGATTTTGCGCGTGAGCTCGAAATCCAACTCAAAGACCACGACATTCGGACAAAGGTCTTCGGGCATGAAGACTCACTGGGGAAGAGAATCCGCGATGGCGAAATGTGGAAGATTCCGTATCTGCTCGTGATGGGGGATAAAGAAGTCGAGTCGAAGTCGGTGACGGTGAGGAATGTGAAGACCAAGAAGCAATCGACGCTGTCCATCGAAGAATTCGTCGTGAAAATACTTGATGACGTTCAGCAGCGGCGGTTAGAAGCGTCGATTGGAATACTAGAGTAATAGAATAGTAGGGCTTCGCAGTAAACGAGGTCAGCGCCCCTCTGACGTCCCTAGTAGTCTAGTATTCTAATACTCTACTATTCTCGCATGTTCCAAGCCTTCGAAATCGGCCCCTTCCTGATCTGGACCCGCCTCATCTTCATTCTTGTCGGTATCTGGCTCGGTGCCGAGTTCTTTCTGCGCATCGCCGAGAGCGCCAATCTCAGTTTGCAGCACTTTCGTGACCACAGCCTGTGGTACGTGATTGCGTTTGTCACCGGTGGCAGATTCGTCGCCATCCTCGCCGATTACAAGGCGTACCTGCGCGAACCGCTGAGGACATTCTTCCTCCACGACGGGAACTTCAGCTTCCTCGGGGGGGCCATCGGCATCGGCGTCGTGCTCTCCATCGTCACACGCGGGCAGCGCACGACGTTCCTCCAGTGGCTGGATGCGCTGCTGCCGGCCACCACGCTCGGGCTCGTCTTCTCCTGGTTCGGTTCCTTCTTCGCAGGGGATGCCTACGGCAAGCCGACCGACATGTTCTGGGGCGTGATCTACGATACGCCCTCCGTCCGCTACACCATTCCGCTGCATCCCGTGCAGATGTACTACGCGCTCTTCTATTTCATCCTGACGTTCCTGCTCCTGATTATCCGCAAGCGCAGCAAACGCGTGGGGGCCGAAACGCTCTTTGGCATCGTGGTGGCCTGCCTCGGCACATTCCTGCTCGACACCTACCGCGGGGACTTCAGCATTCCGGTCTTCGCCACGCTCTTCGATTTCGTCCTGCTCACGTTCCTCTTCGTGAGCCTGGGCGTGTTCGCGCTCATCGAAAACCGCATCAGCAAATCCGTCTCGCTCGGCTATGAAGCGGCGCTCTTCACCGCCACGATCGCGTACATGTTCGCGCGTCCGTGGCTCGACTTCGAAACGTATGAACTGCGGATCAGCCAGCTGCTCGCCGTGCTGGCGCTGCTCGTGACAGTCGTCTACGTGGTCGTAGAGAGAAGAAGGTACCCGTATTTTTAAATGTCTCGTTAACTCGCTAATTCGTTAACTCGTACACCGTCACACGAATTAACCAGTGAACGAGTTAACGATCTTTTCTCATCTTGCCGAACAGCTTGAGATCAACGATCATGCTTTCATGCAATGGTTCTTCTCCCTCCTCACTGATAATCCTGCGATCAGGATGCTGCAGCTGTCACTCCTTGGCGTGGCTGTGGTGGCCATTTACCTCGTCTTCTACACGACGCGCGATATCCTCCTGCGCACGCGGTCGTTCACGTATCAGCTCCTCTGCATTCTGCTCGTCGCCGTGCTTCCGGTCCTCGGCTTCTTCCTCTATCTTCTGATTCGTCCCGCGTCGACGGTCCGGGAAAGGGAAATGGAGAAAATGCTGAAGAAAATTCTCAAGAAAGAACTTTCACCTCTCACACCATGATGGACCTCCTCACCTACCTCTTCTATCCGAACCCCGGACGTGTGACGTACGGCAGCGCCGGAGTGCTGATTGCCTTCGCCGTCTGCGGTGGGCTGATTGTCGGCGCAGCGCTCATCCGCCTCTGGAGGACGCGCCTCACCACGGCCATCACGAAGAAACTCAGTCGCTCCTGGTCGGCCGTCAGTTTCTGGTTCGGCGTGATCGGACTCCTACTGACCGTGTCCCGCGTCGAGAAAATCCAGTTCGTCGCCATGCGTTTCCTGTGGGTCCTCTGGGCGCTCCTTCTCGTTGCCCTGGTGATTCTCCAGTACCGGATCTTCCGCATGCGCAATTACGAGGTTCTCCCGCGAACAGTCGCCCCGGATGACCCTCGTGCCAAATATCTGCCGGGGAAGAAGAAATAGACATTCGGCTACCGAATAATGAATTGACTTCGCCGCAAGGTACGACGAAAATGCTCCTCCTATGCCCTTAAAGCATTTGACCGAGACCGTCCTCGTCGTGGCACTCGCGCTCGTGACGATCATCACGGGCGTCATCGTATCGACGCTTCCGCACATTCCCGGGGGCTTCTTCCCATGGACGATCATCTTCGTCGCGACGGTGCTCTCTCCGGCGCTCGTGTATCCGATCCTCAAGAACAACCGCGCCGATTATGCCTTCCGCGCGCTGCATTTTGCGCCGGTGACGATCACGATTGTCTGGATGTTCATCGAGATCGCGATGCTCAAGCAGCCGCGCGTGGACATCCTTCACCGGATCTACACGTGGGGCTGGAGTGCGCCCGCCGTCGCGTTCACGTTCCTGCTCCTTGCCGTCTTCTGTCTGCAGGTGATCCGCCGCCGCGTGCCGCGGATCGCGCTCCTGGTTCTGTTCTTCGTGCCCTTCATCGCCAGTGCGTATGCAAGCGAGAATTACACACACTGGAACACGCAGCTCGCCGCTCTGCTCTGGCAGACGAAGGAGCCCGTCGAGATCGCACAAAATTCGGGATCGAGCATGAGTGCGATGCTCTCGCAGAGCTCGAAGGGTGAAAAGAACCTGGCATCGTCCTCGGTGCCCGAAGAGGAAGCGTGGCGACAAAAGCTCCGTGAGGTCGAGCAGGGCAAAACGCATTCCGTGACCGCGCAGGGTCCGCTCCAGGGCATCCGGGCGGCGACGAATCTCTCGGGCGAAGGAACGAAGATCGTCGCCCACAAACGCACGCGGCTGCCGAAGTCGGGAGGGGAGATGGAGGCGATGGGGTTATTGGCCGTCGCGGCGTTTGCCGGGACGCTCCATCGGCGGGCGCGGCGCTTGGCCCTTGCCGTTCGTGTATAATTCTTTCTCTATGCAAGGCTGGGCGCGTTCCGATTATCCCTACTTCGGCGGTAAGACACCCCTGCAGCGGCATCTGGAGCATGCCCGATCAAAACAGAAGAAGAAGCAGTGGCTACTTGTGGAGGCCGTTACGGAAAAGGACATTGAGGAACTGGCAGGAAAAACCCGTGCGGAAATCGAGTATTACATCCACGGGCATTTTCTGGAGGGACATGAACTCAGCGTGGTGATCAAGGCGCGCAACAGAGGAAAAAAGCGGGGAGACAAAGCCGAGTACTACGATTTTCTTGAGCAGTTCAAGAACGGTGATTGCATCCCCGCAATGCAGGATGTCATCGAGAAGGGGTTCGCCACGATGCGCGCCGCACTATTGCAGCGCCTGCGCGAGCAGGGGATTGAGGTGGTGCCGGAGACTCCTCTATGATCCGTGCATGCCTGTCATCCGCTCACTGCATGCCCGACAGATCCTCGACTCCCGCGGAACACCGACGGTCGAAGTCGATTGCCTGCTTGACGATGGATCGTTCGGACGGGCTGCGGTTCCCTCAGGCGCATCGACGGGCAGTCACGAAGCGCTGGAGCTGCGGGACGGCAACAAGAAGATCTACAACGGCAAGTCGGTGGCCAAAGCGGTCGGCAACGTCAATGATGTCATCGCCAGAAAGCTGAAAGGAGCAGCAGTGTCGGATCAACGCACGCTGGATCAGATCATGATCGATCTCGACGGCACGGACAATAAGTCGACGCTCGGAGCCAATGCGATCCTGGCGGTGTCGATGGCCGTGTGCCGCGCGCGGGCTGTGGCAGAGAAACAGCCGCTCTGGAAATCGCTGGCTGATCAATTTGACGTAGCGCTCGAAAAAGACGTGAAGCTGCCCGTGCCGCTCATGAACGTCCTGAACGGTGGCGCGCATGCGGACTCGGGCCTCAGCTTCCAGGAGTTCATGATCGTGCCAGTCGATTTCCCGAACTTTGCTGAAGCCCTCAGAGCCGGGGCCGAAGTCTTCTACGCGCTCAAGGACATGCTGAAGAAGTTCCAGTACGTGATTGCGGTGGGCGACGAAGGAGGGTTTGCTCCGCACGTGGCCGATGCCGACCATGCGTTCTCCATCCTCACGCATGCCATCGATGCGGCGGGGTACTCCGGCAAGGTCAAACTGGCGATCGACTGCGCCGCGTCGGAGTTCTACAAGAACGGTCAGTACATCGCCGACGGGAAGACGTTCACGTCGGCCCAGCTTGTGGAGTACTACGCACATCTTGCCGAAAAGTACCCGATCGTCAGCATCGAGGACAGTCACAGCGAGGATGATTGGGACGGTTTCATCCTGATGCAGAAGAACATGGGGAAGGGGATGCAGCTCGTCGGCGACGATCTGTTTGTGACGAACACCGCGCGCATCACCGATGGCATCACGAAGAGCGCCGCAAACGCCGTGCTCATCAAGCTGAACCAGATCGGCACCGTCAGCGAGACGGTCGATGCCATCCAGATGACACAAAAAAACGGCTGGAACGCGGTCGTGAGCCACCGCAGCGGCGAGACGGAAGACACCTTCATCGCGCACCTCGCGGTCGGCCTCCAGACGGGGCAGATCAAGACAGGCTCGCTGAGCCGCACGGATCGGATTTGCAAATACAACGAGCTGCTGAGGATCGAGGAGGAATTAGGGAAAAAGGCTGTCTACAAAAGTCCGTTTGGTGTATGATGCACGCATGAAGAAGAGACGCTTTGTGAGCAAAAAACGGCAATCCGCAGCGCGGTCGTTGCCGGTACTGATTGAAAGAGACGAAGGCGGAATGTACGTGGTCGAATGCCCAATTCTTTCCGGATGTTATTCCCAGGGGAAAACACTTGATGAGGCTCTTCTCAATATTCAGGAAGTGGTCGCGCTCGTCTGCGAGGAAGAAGAAAATCGTGCCATCCTCCGCGATTATCTGCCGCGAGAGATCAGCTTGCATACGATCACGATTTGAAGTGATGACAATATTCCCCGTCGTTTCCGGCCGGGAAGCGGTGAAGTGTTTTCTTCGTGTTGGTTATGTTCTTGTCCGGCAGCGGGGGAGTCATATGCGATTGATTCATCCGAAGGATGCCAATCGAAAACCATTGACGGTTCCCGATCATCGCGAATTGGGAAAAGGGTTGCTCAGAAAGTTGCTACGTGACGCACAGGTCACCGTCGACGATTTTTCCCAGTTGCTGTAATCCACATTCTCCTGATCCATGGCAGCGTCAGCGTCGAGAAGACGTACGAGATCGCAGGAATGAAAGAGAGCAAAAGAAAGCGTGCTTCGCCAATCAGCCAGAGTAACAGGACAGCGGTAACGTACGTCAGGCCGGCGAGGAATGCGCGTCGTGTGAAACTGAGCTCCCACGCCTTCTCCGCTTCCACACGTTTGTTGCGGTTGAGGAGGCCATCGAGAGTCTTCTGGAAGTGTTCCATTGTGGAGGCGAGAGAATTCTGGCTTGCCAGTCGTAGCTCCTCCGAAGAGGAGCGAAGGCTGGTCGGGACGACTGGACTTGAACCAGCGACCTCTTGCAC
>CAYJTW010000045.1:0-8226 GCA_964373225.1 uncultured Candidatus Peribacteria bacterium | reverse complement strand
TACAAAAAAATCGAGCTGGCCATCCGCGCCTGTAATGAACGCCGGGCAAACCTGATCATCGCGGGAGAAGGACCCGCGCGCCGGTCACTGGAAGCAATTGCCGGACCCACGGTCACGTTCGTCGGCTATCGAACTGATGCTGAGCTGCGCGGTCTCTACGCTGGCGCGCGCGCAACGCTCTTCCCGGGAGAAGAAGATTTTGGTCTCGTGCCGCTGGAGTCCCTCGCATGCGGGACGCCGGTGATCGCCTATCGCGGCGGCGGAGCAAAAGAGACGCTGACGGAAGACACTGCCGAATTCTTCGGGGAGGCGACGGTGGAGGCGCTCGATGCGGCCATCGCGCGCACGGAAGCGAAATCCTGGGACCGTGAACGCTGCCGGGCACAGGCACAGGCATTTGGCCGCGCGCGGTTCGAGAGGCAGATACACGACGCGATCTCCGCGCTCACACGGTTGTGATTGCGTTCCCCCGGCAAAGACCGTACGCTCGATCCATGAAACATCTCACTGTCGTTCTCGCGTCGGTCCTCTGCATCGGCAATTTCTTCTCCGCAGGCAGCGTCTCGGCCATGCCAGTCGCCGAAAACACGCGGCCTTCGTTCGTTCGGGTGTCCAAACGGACGCTGAATCATCAGGTCCGCGCAACCTGGAGGCATCTCCAGTCGAAGACAAAGGGCTTCTGATGGTCGTTGAGAAAATCTGAGATCAAAAGAGCTTTGCAGTCAAGTCACCGGAGGCTATGCTCCTCCGGTGATTGCCCGTGCCCTCCTCATCGGTCTTCTCCCCTTCCTGCTGCACCCCTCCGCGGGCATCGCCGCGGCGGTCCCGAGGGTCTCTGGAGGAACGGATGTCCGTCCCACCGTCGTGTGGCCGAGCCGCCGGGCGATTCGCGCCGCGGTCCGCGAGCCGGGCCCGGAAAATCGCAATCGGGTACGCATCCGCGAAACGGCGCTCGACAAGACGTTCGAGAATGCCGAAACAGGCGTGAAGATCCAGTACCCCTCGTCCTGGCAACGGTTCGACCAGCGGGAACTCAATCCGCCACTGACGCTCATCGTCATGTTTCTCTCGCGCGAGCAGCACCCCGAAGGACTCCGTCAGAACATCAATCTTGTCCTCGAAGATCTCACCGAAACCCTCACGCTCTCGCAGTACACGAAACTCGGCATCGCGATCGAGAAGGAGTTCTTCAACCGGTACACGCTGCGCTCATCCGATGACGTACTGATTGCCGGCGCCTACCGCGCACACCGGGTGATCTTCAATGCCTCCCTGAATGGCGGCGATATGACGTTTGAGCAGATCTGGCTCCTGCGCGGAAAAACGGCCCACGTGTGGACGTTCGCGGACAGCGCGGATGTCTTTGAGCAGCACGTGAAAACATTTGAGAGGATGATGGACACGCTCACCATGCGATAACTCACAGCTCCCAACTCACAAAGAAAGGAATTGCGAGTTGATAACTGTGAATTGTGAGTTATGAAAACAGCGTCACTTGCAATGCTTCCGGTAGCGCTTTGCCGAGTACTTCATACGTTTTTTTCGTGGCGACTCTTCCTTTCGGAGTTCGCTGAAGTAAACCTTGTTGAAGAAGATACGGCTCGTAGACGTCCTCGACCGTTTCCTCTTCTTCGGCAAGCACGGCGGCGATCGTCGAGATGCCGACGGGTCCGCCGTTGAACATTGTCACGATGGTATCGAGAATCGCGCGGTCCACCGCGTCGAGTCCGCGATCATCCACTTCCAGCGCGCTGAGCGTCGTCTCGACGCACGCGCAGTCGACCGTCGCCTGACCATTCACGTGCGCATAGTCGCGGATGGCGCGGAGCAATCGGTTGGCGATCCGCGGCGTCGCCCGGCTGCTCTGCGCGATGCGGTGGGCGGCTTTGGCATCGAGCGACACCTGGAGCAACTGCGCCGACCGCTCGACGATCAGCTGCATTTCGGGGAGTTCGTAGAACGCGAGCTTGAAGTGATTGATGAATCGGTCGCGCAGCGGCGCGCTCATGGAGCCGGCCTTCGTTGTGGCCCCCACGAGCGTGAAGGGCTTCAGGTGGATGCGCATCGACCGTGCGGTGGGCCCCTTGCCGATCATGAGATCGAGCGCGTAATCCTCCATCGCCGCATAGAGCATCTCCTCAATCACCGGACGCAGTCGGTGGATCTCGTCAATGAAGAGCGTGTCGCCGTCCTGGAGATTGCTCAGGATCGAGGCGAGGTCGCCGGGCTTCTCGAGCGCGGGGCCCGAGGTGATCCGGATCTGCGCGCCCATCTCGCGCGCGAGAATATTTGCCAGCGTCGTCTTGCCGAGCCCCGGTGGTCCGTGCAGGAGCGTATGGCCGAGCGGCTCCTTGCGCGACTTCGCCGCCTGGATGTGCATGAGCAGGTGTCCTTTGATCTTGCTCTGCCCGATGTATTCGGCGAGAGATTTCGGTCGCAGCGACTGCTCAAAGACCGTCTGTTCCGGGGCAGGCGCGGGTGTGCGAACCACGGAAGCGGGATCGGTCTTGGCTCGTTTGATCACCATGGAGCGATCATACCAGAGAGCGCTATACTCTCCGAGTGACCACACGACAGAAATTCCTCGCGACCCTCGGCTTCCTCCTCATGCTGATCGGACTGGGGACCACCGACGCCCTCCTGACACGAAGCACGCTGCGCATCCCCGAACGCAACGGCGCCGATGGAGGGGTACGAAAAAAACCCGGACCCGATGTTGTCGCCACCGCGCAGGCGCGGGGATTTGCGGTGACCGATACAAGCGATACGTTCCTCCTGACAAAAATTCTGCCGCCGGGAACGATGCTCCCCTCCCACACACTCCTTCAGGAGAATGATCGCGTGGGGGCACTGGCGTGGGTCGATTCGCCGGACGTCAAACGGACCCTGCGAATTCTGCGGGAACACCTCCGCTCCTCCTTCTCCGCAGGGCTGCAACACCTCATCGACGAAACCCAGAGTGAGCCCGGCAAACCCCCGCGCGACATCCTCTCGTTTCGCGATCCGGCGATCCTCGGCGAGAGAGTCGTCTTTGCACGGGTACGCGAACGGCTGTACGAGTTTCATGTCACGGCCGGAAAGGAAGCCGCTGTTGATGGTTTGCTCAATACGTTGACGGAATGAAGGATTCCAAAGATTCCAAGGAGTCCAAGGACGAGTTGGCAAGAAAATATCGTGCGTTTGTATGTTTTCCTTTCACCAGCTTCAGGACACCATGACGACTGGTCCTTGGACTCTTTGGACTCCTCGGACTCTTTTCTGAACAGTAAAACCCACATTGACCTCCACCGAGCCTAAACCTACACTGCCCCGGCTATGGCGAAGACCGTCAAGAAAGTCATCAAAGTGCAGGTGAAAGGCGGGCAGGCGAACCCCGCGCCGCCGCTGGGACCCGCGCTCGGCCAGGCGGGAGTGGATATCAGCGGCTTCTGCACCAAATTCAACGACCAGACGAAGAAGGACAAGATGGGCCAGCTGCTGCCGGTCGAGATCACCGTGTACGAAGACCGCAGCTTCTCCTTTAAAGTGAAGCAGCCGGCTGCCTCGACGCTCATCAAGCAGGCGGCGAAGATCGAGACGGGCAGCGGTGAACCGAACAAGAACAAGGTCGGGAAGATTTCCAAGGCGGATCTGCGCAAGATCGCCGAGACGAAGATGCCGGACCTCAACTGCACGACGATCGAAGCGGCGGAGGCCATCATTGCAGGCAGTGCCAGGAGTATGGGAGTCACCATTGAGTAAGAAATAGAGGAAATAAAAGAAATAGAAGAAATAAATGATTTTCCTTTATTTCCTTTATTTCATTTATTGCGTTTATTTCTTGATCACATCACGTCTTTCAACCTCCGCAATCCCATTTACCATCATCAACAGGGTACGATCACCTCCACTCACTTCCCTCACCGTCCATGATCCTCTCCGCCCTGAGCGTTTCGTCCCTTCTTACGTTCGTACTGCTGCCCCTGGGAGTGCTCCTCGTCCTCTCGCTCGCGCTCATGCCGTGCCTGATGGCGCCCGGCGCGAAGATGGGATCGAGTATGAAGGCGCTCTACTGTTACAGCATGCAGTGCCTCGGGATTTCGATGATGACCGCGGGAGCATTGCCGGCGGTGTACGGCGTGCTCGAAAAATTCAGTATCGGCGCCGAACGCTTCAGCGCCGAGATGTACCTCTCCCTCCTCGTGCTCTTCTCCGCCGGCGGCGTCACCTTCCTCTGGCACGAACAGACTGCGGAGAAGATTGATGATGCCTCGCGCCGGGTTCCCGCGCTCCTCTTCTGGTACAGCTTCAAGTCGATCGGCTACGTGCTCACCCTCATCGCCGCACTCTCGCTGCTCTTCACCATGCTCCTCATCCGTCCGCTCGGCGTCTCGTGGTGGATCACGCCGGTGGTGATCTTCCTGTACGGACTGCTCCTGAGCTGGTGCACGCGGTGGCCGTCGGTGAGCACAACGTTTAAGTCCATGCCGATCCATGCGGCGAAGCATGCGGTGAAGGGGAAGAAGAAGTGATCGACGTCTCCGACGGGACCGAGGTGACCGAGGTGTTTTCGTCGGTCCCATCGGTTTCTTCGGTCCCTTCGGCCCCTTGCGCCCATACACCGCATGAGGCACACTGCCGCGGCTCGTGGGAGTCCCTTCGGACGCCCGTACCCTTCGACTCGGCCTTCGGGCCTCGCTCAGGGTAAACCACGTTCCCCCCATCTCTATGGCTTCCAAAAGAAGTCCCCTCGCCCGCAAGAAAGGAAAGAAGTACGCAGAACGCAAGGCGCTGGTGACGAAACCGAATTATCCGATCGCCGAGGCGATGGAGCTTCTGCCGAAGCTTTCCACGACGTCGTTTGACGGTGCGGCCGAAGTCCACATCCGCATCAACGCCGATACCACGCAGGCCGATCAACTCGTCCGCACCACTGTTCCCCTCCCCCACGGCACGGGCAAGGATATCCGGATCGCGGCGTTTGTTCCCGATGATCTGATCGACGAAGCGAAGAAGGCCGGAGCCGCACTCGCGGGCAACGAAGACCTGATCAAAGAGATCAGTGACGGCAAGATCAACTTCGATATCGCCGTCGCCAGCCCCAAGATGATGAAGGACCTGGGGAAAGTGGCGAAGACGCTTGGGCAAAAAGGCCTGATGCCATCGCCCAAGGCGGGGACCGTGACGGACAACGTCGCCAAAGTGATCGGCGAACTGAGGAAGGGCCGCATCGAGATCAAGATGGACAAGCAAGGCATCATCCACACCGTCTTCGGCAAAATTTCCTTCGGTCCCAAGAAACTCCAGGAGAACCTCGAGGCGTTGATGGCCGCCGTCAAAGAAGCGCAGCCGAGCGGCATCAAAGGCGAATACATCCTCTCGGTCAACGTCACGCCGACGATGGGGCCGGGTCTCAAGATTCAACTGTAGTCTGTTCTGATCGAATCACGTTGATCGGAGATTCGAACTGTGCTCGTGACTTCGTCACTTCGTGTCTTAAAATACGAATTAACGAGTTAACGAATCAACGAGTAAGTATCTCCTTCACCTCTTCCAACTTCTCCACCCTCACCAATCTCTCGCGCATTTCCCGCGCCCCGTCGAAGCCTTTCACGTAACTGCCCAGGTGCCGCCGCATTTCGAGCATGCCGGTCCGCTCGCCTTTGAAGCGCACCGCGAGGGCGCAATGTTCCAGGATGAACGGAATTTTTTGTTCAAACGTCATGGCGGGGGACGTTTGGGAATCATGCACGGATGCCGTAGGGGCGATTCGCGAATCGCCCCTACGTGCCGATTGCAATGCATCACAAATATCACGCATCACCCACGGATTCCCAAACGTCCCCCGTCCGACCATCACCCCATCCAGATTCTGAATTCTCTCGAGCGCATCTGCCGCGGAACTGATATCGCCGTTGCCGATGACCGGAACAGAAATATTGCGCTTGAGTTCGTAGATCGGCTCCCAATCAGCTTTGCCCGTAAACTTGTCGCAGAAGCGGCGACCGTGGATGGCGAGCGCCTGCGCTCCCGCGTCGACGAGACGCCTGCAGAACGGAATGAGTGTGTCTGTGCGATCCCATCCGAGCCGCGTTTTGACGCTGACCGGGATCTTGACCGCCTTCACCGTCGCTTCGACCAACCGCGCCGCGAGATCAGGCTCCTTGATCAGCGCAGAACCGTGGCAGGATGAGACGACTTTGGCGGCGGGGCATCCCATGTTGATGTCGATACCATCGGCGCCGAGGTCCTCGATGACCTTCGCGGCGGAGAGGAAGTGCTCGGGATCGTGACCGAACACTTGGACGATGAACGGCCGCTCGAGCGCGGGATCGAAGTGGAGCATCTCGAGCGTCCTCTTCGCTCCGAAGTGGATGGCATCCGTGCTCAGGAATTCGGTGTACACGACGACCTCCGGCGCGATGCGTTTGATCAATTGGCGGTACGACGCGTCAGTGACCCCCGCCATGGGGGCGAGAGCGACAATAGGCCGTAGTGCCGTTTTCCAGGTAAAGGACATCAGTGGAATTTGAAGGAGAATATTGTTATACTGGTATATTGCTACATTGTTCACACGTGAGCACGAACTTCTCCGTCAACAATATAACAATATACCAATATAACAATCGCTCGAATGGACCATATACTCCACAATAAGCGCTCGATGCTCCTGCCGCTGCTCCTGCTGGGAATTCTCTTGATGCTCCGTACGGGGATCGCCTTTGCGCAGCAGGGCCCCGGACCACAGCTCATTCCCGATACGGGAATGATCGGCAACTGCAGTTTTATCACCGGCGACTTCAGCTTCGACTGCATTCCCCTGTACCTCGCGTATCTCCTGCGCCTCGCCTTCGGCATGGCCGGAGGAATCGCCGTCTTCCAGATCATTCAGGGCGGGTACGAGTACGCACTCTCCGGCATGCAGCAATTTGGCGGACTGCCCGATAAGGAAGCGGGGAAAAAGCGCATCACCAACGCGATCCTCGGTCTGGTTGTCGTGGTGCTCACCTATCTGATCGTCGATACCATTGTCTCCGCCATCTTCGTCGGCATCTGATGACCGCCAAAAAGAACAACAACGGCACCCAAGGGGCGCCCTCTCAGGGCCACTCATTCACCTCTTTCCGCATCATCGGCGAAAAGGCGCAGAGACTCTTTGCCAAAGCAAGAGAGATGCAGAACAGGCAATTGAGCGACAATGCCCCGACGCCTGTGATTGACGAGGAGCAATTGCCGCAGGTGACGGTGCATCTTTCCATCGGCAGCGTGGTCCGGTCCGCCTTCGCGGTGCTCGCGATCGTCGCCGGCGTCACACTGCTCTGGTTCTTGCAGGACAAGATCGTCATTCTGTTCCTGAGTATCTTCGTCGCCATGATCATCGATCCTGGCGTGCAGTTCCTCCGGCGCCTCGGCCTTCCCCGCGGCCTCGGGATCCTGCTGCACTACTTCGTCGCGCTCTTCCTGCTCGTATTCCTGCTCGTGTCTCTCGTTCCTCTCATCGCTTCCCAGCTCATTGATCTTGCGGGACTCATGCAGAACGAGGTAAACGAGTTCCTGCTGCAACCGCAGGTCTCGCTGCCGCTCATCTCGGAAGCGGCCAACGCGAGCCTGACGCAACTGGTGGAATCGACGCTGCGTAATCTCTCCATCAACCAGTTTGCCGATGCCCTCCAGCAGTTCGGGCAGAATCTGTCGACGGCAACCCAGAGTTCGCTGCTGCTTGCGGCGCACCTGGCCGGATCGGTCGTGAACTTCTTCGGGAACCTGGTGATCATCCTGGTCATGGCGTTCTTCATCCAGATCGAGAAGGAGAAGATCGTCTCCTGGAGCAAGAGCTTCCTGCCCGCGAGACTCCGCCCCTATGTGGATGACAAATCGGAGGCGATCCAGACGAAGATGGCCCAGTGGACCCGCGGCCAGCTGGTGCTGTGCCTCTTCATTGGTTTCATGGTCTTCCTCGCGCTCACGGTGCTGAGAATGCCGTACGCACTCACGCTCGGCATCCTCGCCGGCTTCACCGAATTCATCCCCGTCGTGGGTCCGCTGATCGCCGCTGTACCCGCCGTCCTGATCGCCGGAACCCAGTTCGGCCTCTTCAACGCGCTGATCGTCGCCCTCGTGTATTACGCCATTCAATGGTGCGAGAATAACCTCCTCGTCCCGCTGATTATGAAACGCGCCGTGGGACTTTCTCCGCTCGCGATCCTCTTCGCCATGCTCGTCGGCGTCAGCTTCCCCTCCGTCATT
>CAYJTW010000044.1:0-8578 GCA_964373225.1 uncultured Candidatus Peribacteria bacterium | reverse complement strand
TCTTCGATGATCTGGCCATGCTCGATCACGAGGATCCGGTCGGCGCGTTTGATGGTGGAGAGGCGGTGGGCGATCATGATACTCGTGCGGCCTTCCATGAGCGTGCCGAGGGCTTCCTGGATGTATTGTTCGCTGAGGGAATCCAGACTGCTCGTGGCTTCATCCAGCACGAGGATCGGGCGGTCGGCGAGGATGGCGCGCGCGATGGCCACACGCTGGCGTTCGCCGCCACTGAGTTTGACTCCCCTCTCGCCCACGAGCGTGTCGTAGGTTTTTGGCAGGACCCCGATGAACTCATAGGCGTGCGCGAGTTTGGCCGCGCGCTCAATTTCGTCGCGTGTCGCGTCGGGCTTTCCGTAGGCAATGTTCTCCGCAATCGTCCTGTGGAATAGAATCGGATCCTGCGGGACCAGTGCAACGGCGTTGCGCAGGCTCTCCTGGGTGACGCCGCGGACATCCTGACCATCGATGAGGATCGCACCGGTATTGACATCGTACAGGCGCATCAGGAGCTTCACGAACGTGCTCTTGCCGCCGCCGGAGTGCCCGACGATGGCCACCTTCTCACCCGGGCGGATCGTGAGAGAGAAGTCGTTGAAGATCGGATGCGTCGCGCGCTCGTACTGGAAGTGCACGTGATCGAAACGAACTTCACCGTTCTTGACGATCAATTCGTTGGCATCCGGCGCGTCATGGACGATCAGCGGACGCTCGGCGATCAGAATCATTTCCTCGCAGTGGGCTTTGGCTTTGAGGAATTCGCGCGTGTTGCGGCCGATATCGAGCAACCGGTGCCAAAGCTGCATGACGTAGAAGATGACGATGATGAATCCACCGACGGTGAATCGTCCAGAGGACCACAGATAGACGGCCATGAGGATCACGATCAGTTCCAGCGCAAGCAGAAACAAGAACTGGATCAGGAGGAACCAAGTCGAGATGTTCCAAGATTTCCACTGTCGCCTCTGCCACTCGGCGACACCGGCATCGTGCCGTGCGTCTTCGCGCTTCTCTGCTGCGAATGATTTCACCAGCGAGTTCCCCGAGATTGCATCAACCATATTGGCCGAGACCCGCGTATCCTGCTCATCCGTAGCCCTGTAGTAGCGCGCAAGGTAGAGGTTCAGTCCGAGGGACAGCGATACGAACAGGACGATGCCAATGAGCATCGTGAGGCCGATGAGTGGCGCGTAGAACCAGAGTACGGACATCAGCCCGATGATCAGGATGATGGCTGGAAGAAAGTTCATCCAAATGCGGTCAAGGATGCCTTCGATCGTGTCCACGCCCCTGCCGATCTTGCGGCTCGTCGCGCCGGCGAATTCGTTGACGTGGAAGCTTGTGCTGAGCTTCTGTGTTTTCGCGAACATATCGGTCCAGATCGCACGCATCATGCGCGATTCCACCCATGCGAGCGCCAGGTGGCTCAGTTGCTCCAGAATGAGAAACGAGACCGCGATCGTGATCCCAATCACCAGCATCATCATTGCGTAGCGGACCACGACCGGATCGGAGGGGTTCCCGGTCGCAATCGCGTCGATGGCATTTTTGTAGAAGAATGGCTGTGCAAGCGCTCCCGCAATCGAGAGGATCTGCAGCGTCAGCATCAGCACGAGCATGCCGAGGTGCCTCCGGGAGTACTTCCACAGGAAACGCATCACCGATGGTTTGCCGGGTGTGCGCTTCATAGCCAGATAATAACGGTAAGTGATGGCTTCTGTTACAAAGAAAGTGGCTATTATTTCTGTAGAGGATCTTCGAAAGAGCCGACGATAACTCACAATCGTCAATAATGACGATGTGTTAGGATTCCCTTCACGGGCCAGTAGCTCAGTTGGTTAGAGCACCGGACTTATAAACCGGGGGTCGGTGGTTCAAATCCCCCCTGGCCCACCATCCGGCTTCGTTCCTCGCAAATGCTCGGAACTACGCCGAGATTTAGATGCAGCCTCGGCGAAGCTCGCAAGCGAAGCCGGGCAACTCCCCCCTGGCCCACCATGCATAGCGTGAAGCGGTAACACGGGCTGTCCGGATCGGGGAAAAGCACGCTGGCCCAAACCATCCGCTCGGTTGTTGAAACGACTGCGGGCGTACAGTACTGCCAACTTCCCGTAGATCATTTCGTCGCTACGGCTCGTGACAGTCTGGAGCGTCACTGTATGACCGATTGTCACGAACTATTCTGGAAATACATTTTCGATCGTCAAACCATGATCGACGTTGCGCAGAACATCGTACGGGCGAACGGCGCCGCATGCACGGTTCCCGTACAGACACTGTATAACCGGGAGATGGGTTCCGTGCAGCAGGGCATTGTCTCGGTTCCTGCAGGAAGAAAGGTGGTGCTGGTCGACGGTATCGATTCCACGCGCATCATGGAGGAGCTGGCAGCTCGCGTGCCATGCCTGCAGCTGCGCGTGCTGGCGCTGACCGATCCTGTCGTCGCACTTGAGCGCGCGGCGCGACGGGACAGAAAAAGATCACTGCGCGGACTGGAGGAAAGCCGCGAGTACCGTCGCCGCGAATTTCAGTATCTGATTCCCCAGATTCTGGGACAGAATATCACGCACGTCGATCTGCTCTACATGGAGTGAACGGTGGACGCGTTCCATGGCACCAACTCATGGTTGCTCCATCATGTAGCGCTGCAGTTGAAGCGCCGCATTCGCTGGAGCAAAACCGTTGTCGTATCCGGACCGGATGCGCACTTCGTCGGGCAACACCATTTCGATGTCTGGAAGCGCGACGATGGAGTCGTGCGGATTGCCGATGAGATCTGCGGAATTTGCGATCGGTTGGTCGAGCACCTGCAAGCTCCACTCGCGCGCAGCGGCTGCGATAATGGCTCGAACTTCTTCGACGGAACTGGCACGCGACAGGCGGATCGTCATGTCGCTGATGGAGGCATCTGGTGTCGGGACGCGGTAGGCCTTCGCGTTGACCGCGACGCCTGGAAAGAGTTTTGTCAGTGCGGCCTGGGCTCCTGTTTTCTCCGGACGGAATCCGAGTTTGGAGATGTCCTGTATCAACCCCAAGTCCTGAATCAGTTTCCGGCGCTCCGCACCCGTCTCCGCATGTACTGTTGCGAGCGAAATGGAATGCACGCCAATATTTTCTCTGAGCGCTTTGACTACGTGTGCGGCGGACTTTGTCGTGCATGAAGCGTTATCGACCACGTCGTCGTTCGCCGGATCGTATTCCTGTTGATTGACACCCACGATGAGCGACTTCGCCGGCGCACCCTTAGACGGAGCAGTGATGATCACTTTCGCGGCACCTCCTTGCGTGATGTGCGTACGAGCCTTATCAACGTCCACCATCTGGCCAGTCGCCTCCAGCACTCCCCAGACTCCGTGACGTGACCAGTCGATCTGCGATTTCACGCCGCCCTTGACGACCCTGATGAGGTCGGATCCGATCCTGATACTATCACCCTCCCAGTCGACGTCGATGCCGAGTGTCCCGTAGATGGGATCGTGACGGACGTTTTCCGAGATCTGCTGCGGAGTGAAGAACTCCTCGGCTACGGTTGTGATTGGCACACCCTGTCCCGCCTGTCTTAGTATTGCGTTGCGACGGAGAAGTGAAGTGCCGATGGCGCCTGCGCCGTTGATGCCGATGTTGCGGTGCTGCTCTGACATGCTGTGAGGGGGGAAGGGGAAATGACCGGAGAACGTGTATCAGCTGCCGGTCCGCGTTTCCGTCACAAAAAGCAGCAAAACAGCTGCGACGGCCGTCAACGCCAGCGAAAGCCCCAAGGTGTATGCAAAACCAAACGAATCCCACAGCACGCCTGCGATCATCGATGCCGGAAATGCGCAGAGTCCGATGATCATTTGGAAAGCCCCCATCGTGCTCGCCAGGTATTCCCTGGGTGCGAGTTCCGCAATCATCGTCCGTTGCGTGGTGTCGATCATCGCGTTGTGGAGCCCGTAGAGAACGAATGCGGCGATGAGTACGGGGGGCGCGTGTGGCATCGCGAGCAGCATAAACAACACAGCGCTCCAACACGCGAAGGACGCGAGGAGGACAGGTTTGCGTCCGAGGCGGTCCGCAATCGCGCCCGAGGGATACGATGCGACAGCGGTCACGAGCGTGAAGAGAAGGTAGAACCCGGGGATGGCAGCGGGAGACCGCGTGTCGCTTGCGGCGATCAGCAGGAACGAATAGCTGAAGAAACCGAGTTGGAAAACCGCACTGAGGATGATGTAGAGAACCGCGTTGCCGCTCAGATCCCGAAGGCGGAAGCCCGCGTAGAGCGTCTTGCCGTTTCCCGGTTCGCGTATGAACGCGATGACCAGTAACGCCGCGAGCAGGCTGGGGACGGTCGCGATCAGAAAAATCGTGCGGAATCCCAGGTGACCGACGAGAACCATGGAGATGAGGATGCCGCAGACTGCCCCCAAGTTGTCCATGGCCCGGATGAAGCCGAAATTCCTGCCGCGATTAGAGCTGTGGGACAGTTCCGCGACGAGCGCATCGCGGGGGCTGCCGCGCAGTTTTCCCGAACGATCCAAGATCCGGAACGGGATCACCCACTGCCAGGTGGGAGACAGCGCATAGCCGATGCGCGCAAATCCCCCGAAGCAGTAGCCCAACCACACGAAGACTTTCCGTTTGCGCAACCTATCCGAGAGCCATCCCGCCCCCGCCTGCGAGAGCGAGACCACGGCATCCCCCATGCCGTCGATCAAGCCGACCACCGTCATGCTCGCACCGAGCACGGACGTCAAAAACAGGGGCCACACGGAAAAGACCATGTCCGCACCCAGATCGTGCAGAAACGACGCGAACCCGAATGTCCTGATCGTACGTGGGCCGGAACCATCCGTGTTTTCCATGGAGATACTATACAGACGCACGAGCCTTCAGGCATGTATCCTCCGTGCATGCGAAAGGCGCTCAATCATATCGGTCGATGGAGTGCGTTCGCCTTCGTCATCCTGCCGCTCGCCGTCTTCGGACCCTTTGTCGGCAACGAGTTTGTCAGTCTTGACGATAGCTATCTGATTTACGCCAATGCTGCGGTGAAAACGCTCTCGCTCACCAACATCCTCTACGTCTTCACCCACTACGACCCCCAGCTCTACATCCCGCTGACGTTTTTGAGTTTTCAATTCAATGCCGCAATCTTCGGCATGAATGCGACGGCGTTCCATACCGTGAATCTGCTTCTCCACTGCGCCAACGTCGTCCTGGCACTGCTGATCATCCGCCGACTCTCGGGGAATCTCTTCGTCGCCTCCGTCACTGCAGCGCTCTTCGCGATCCATCCGATCCAGACGGAGGCGGTGCTCTGGGCGGCCGCGCGGAAGGACCTGCTCTCCGGATTCTTCTTTCTCCTCTCGACGCTCTGGTACTTGAAATTCCGTGAGCATGACTCCGTTCGAAAGAATCTGCACCTGAGTGTCTGCTTCTTCGCTCTCGCGTTACTCTCGAAGGTCTCGGTGATCATGCTTCCGTTCTGGCTGCTTGGGATCGACTGGCTGCAGCGCCGCGACGTTCGGCGTCCGATGTTCACCGAGAAAATTCCGTACGGCATCCTGGCTGTATTCTTCGGGGGTGTTGCCGTCATCGGGAAATCCCGAATCCTCCAATCTTCAGGAACGCTGCTCAACATTCTGCTCCCCGCAAAGAGCGTTGCGTTCTATCTGGAAAAATTCGCCTGGCCCACAGGGCTTTCCGTCATCTATCCGTATTCCGGCCAGTCAGTCATTGCGGACGTTGCATGGAGTGCGGGTCTTGTCGTTTTGCTGGTCGCCGTTTTGATCTTCTTGGCCGTCCGCGGAAAACGCAGACTCTTCGCCTTCGGCCTCGGAACATATTTCCTCTTGCTCGTCCCCAGCTTCACCACGTTCTGGAAGAACGGGTTCCTCTACTTCGCGTCCGATCGCTACGTCTACCTCGCTTCCATCGGAATTTTCCTGATCGTCGCTCTTGTCCTCAACCTCATGAAAAATAGAATACACAGGCGCTTCGGGAGCGGGATGCCGGGAATACTCATCGCAGGAGTCTTGATCGTTGCACTGATCCCCGTCACGCGGGCGCAGAGCGGCGTCTGGGCGAACACGGAGATGCTGTATCGCAACGTCCTGCGTTTCTACCCGGACTCCGTCATGGCGCATACGAATCTCGGACTCGAGCTCCAGCATGAGAAGAAACTCGCCGAAGCCCGGCAGCACTATGAGCGCGCGATCGAACTCGATCCGCATTCCGTCCACGCGTACTTCAATTTGTCGTCCCTCAATACGGAGGAAGGCAAAACGGAAGAGGCGAAGCAGATCACGCTGAGTATCGTCGATGCCTTCGGCCCGGAGCAGATTCTCTCCCCCTCCGATCTGAGGCCCTTTCTCTGGCTCGTGGGCAAGCTCGAGCGCATCGGGAGGCCGGACGAATCCCTGCGACTCCTGCAAAAATTGGTCTCGATTGTTCCCCAATATCCCGAAATACATCATGCGCTTGCCGAATGGAACCGCGGCCAGGGAAATGACGCTGCGGCGCTGCGGGAATTTGAAGCTGCGGCCGGGTTGGGATCCAGGGACGCTAAAACGTACTACTATCTCGTTGAATACTACTCCGGCGGCTCGGGTACGACACTGCAGGTGATTGATGCACTCCAAAAGGGAGTTGATCTGGATCCGGCAAACGCCGCCGCGCGGCAAAAACTGCAGGAGCTGAAGGCAAGTCCCCGGTGAAACGCCGGATGTTACGCGAGTTTTTTGAGGTAGCCTTTTGCGTCACTTTTTGAGCTGACAGTGCCCTTCACCTGCGCTTCATAGAGCTCTTTGAGAATTTTGCCGACCTCTTCACCCGGTCTGATATTCAGGATATCCATCACTTCCTGTCCGGTCAGCAGCGGCTTCGCAGGCCGCGGGTGGGCATCCAGGAACCGGTTGTCATCCGCCACGATCTTCTCGTACAGAGAAAACTCCGAGGGCGTCGTCCCCGCGATATCGAGCCAGAAGAGCTGCAGAAGTTCACCGAACCAGGGATGAAAGTACCAGTGACCTTTCCGCTCTTCGGGCATTTCCAGGAAGGTCATCGACATGTGATGTCGTACCAGCCAGTCGATCTTCTCGATCCGCTTTCGCGGCATCTGGAGCCGCTGCAGAGCCTTTGAGGTCAAGTCGGCCGAGATCGTCGCGTGATGATCGAAGCGGATGCGTTCTTTGAGGCTGAACGTGTGCACTTTCCCGCAATCATGAAAGAGCGCGGCAATACGCACATCAATCCCCTGCTCGTCGGTGAAGCTCCTGAGCACCTGCAGCATGTGATTCCACACGTCCCCCTCGTGATGGTAATCGGCCGGCTGCGGCACGCCTTTGCAGACGGCGAGCTCGGGCAGGAAGTAATTGAGAACGCCGAGCTCCCACAGGTCCTCGAACGCGATGTCCGGATGCGGTCCCAGCAGTATCTTCTCGATTTCACCGAGCAGTCGGCTCCCCGACAGGATTTCGACCATGTTCGCCTGCTCCCGCAGTGCCGTGTACGTCTCGGGGTGATACTGGCCGTCAATGCGTGCCCGGAATCGGACTGCGCGGAGGATGCGCAGTGCGTCATGTTTGATCCTGATTGCGGGTTCGCCGATGAAGCGTATGAGACGCTCTTTCAGATCCGCTTCGCCGTTGAAGGGATCGTAGAGCTCGCGGCTGATCGGATTCCAGTACATCGCGTTCACGGTAAAGTCCCGGCGCTTCGCGTCCTGCTCGCGTGTTCCGAAGATCACCGCTTCGGGATGACGCCCGTCGGACGCTTCGTCATCTTCGCGGAACGTGGTGATTTCAAAGATGTCGTCACCGAGTAAGATCCTCACGCTCCCGAACTGCCCACCTTCGTCTTTGGATCGTTTGAACAGCTTCGCGACCTGCTCGGGCATTGCGGCTGTCGCGATGTCGATATCGTCCGGCACATTCCCCTGCAACATGTCCCGCACGCATCCGCCGACCCACCAGGTGTCGAATCCCTTGTCCGTGAGAGTCTCGACAATCTTGTAGGCGCGCAGTCCGTGTTCAGACTCCAGAGTTTTCGAGATGATGTCTTTCGAAAGCGGCATTCAGTTTCCAGTATACTTGATTCGTGACGCTACTTCGCTTTGCCGTCGCAGGCTGCCCGCATAGCACCCCCAAGCCCGGAGGAACAATTGAGGGCATCAAGCATGCCAAGAAGCTCGGCATCACTGCCATGGAGATCGAGTGGGTGCAGAACGTCCCGACCAAGGATCCCAAGCGCATGGTCGTGATCCGTCGGATTTCCGAAGAACTCGACGTGACCCTCACCGTGCACGCGCCGTACTACGTGAATCTGAATTCGCCGGACAAAGCGACACTTGCGTCAAGCAAGAAGCGCATTCTGGATGCACTCGCGATGAGCGAAATTGCCGGCGTGCGTTCCGTCTGCGTCCACGCCGCATTCCGCCTCGGCCAGGGCCCCGATGACGTCTACGACAACGTCAGCAAAGCCGTTGAGGACATTCTTCGTCAGAAGAAAAAGCTCTTCCCCAACGTGAACCTGGGTCTGGAAACCATGGGCAAGCCATCGCAGTTCGGGACGATCGAAGAAGTCCTGAAGATCAGCAAAG
>CAYJTW010000043.1:494-8645 GCA_964373225.1 uncultured Candidatus Peribacteria bacterium | reverse complement strand
CGCATGCAATCACAAATGGCAGAGTTCCTCTCCACACTTCATGCATTGCCGCTCTCGTTTGCGGAGAAACATCGTGCCCCGACACTGCATCCACGGACAGTGTTCGCACAACGTGTCCGCGAGTACCGCAGAAACCTTCTCAAAACCCTGACGAAGAAAGAATTGAAGAACGTATACGCCTTCTTCGCGGAAACCAGAGCACATCTCGACGATGCCTATACTCCGTGTTTTATCCACTGCGACCTCTATGTCGACCATATCTTCATCGACGCAAAACATACCAAGATTATTGGCATCATTGATTTCGGCGATCGTGCGATATTCGACCCCGCCATCGATTTTGCAGGCCTCTGGGACTACGAACAGGAATGCGTCGAGAGCGTCTACGCCAAGTACACCGGCCCGAAAGATCCGACATTCCTGAAGCGCTCTTGGCTCCGGTACAAACAAGGTGCACTGGGTTGGTTGAGCGTCGCTCGGCATAGGAAATGGAAGGATGAAAAAGAGGCATATGCACATTTCAAAAAATATTTTCAATAATCCGTCGCGATGTAGGGGCGTTGCATGCAACGCCCCTACAGGTGATCTCATGTAATAAAGGGCGCGCAGCATGCTGCGCGCTTTTAAAATCCGCCGCGAAGCCGGGCTCTGCCCGGCTGGAGCGGTCACCTTGCCGGAAAGAGAGCCGGCGAGAGAAAACCTGGAAGGTTTTCTTTCGCCCTTTAAC
Source organism: uncultured Candidatus Peribacteria bacterium (assembly GCA_964373225.1). Taxonomy (GTDB): domain Bacteria; phylum Patescibacteriota; class Gracilibacteria; order Peribacterales; family Peribacteraceae; genus JABFSS01. The sequence goes on along the minus strand of CAYJTW010000043.1, from coordinate 7,918 downwards.
AAAAAGACCCTTGCGGGCCTTTTTGTGTTTGTGTGCCTTCCTCCGGTGGCTATCAACGGCGAATCACATGAGTCTACCGCTGAGCCATTCGTGATGAGTGGAGGAGTGCTGAGGGGAGGGTGCCCCCGGTTCTCTGCCTTGCTACGGTTTCTTGTTTCTCCTCGCAACCGAAGCGAAGTCCCCGTACCGGTCTGCCATGCAAAGCACAAAGGCGATGAGGAGACACTGGGGAGAAAAGGGAGCACGCCGCCGGTGACACCTCGCATCCGCGGCGCGACATTGCAGAGCAGAGAGAACACTATCCACTGTCGGACTGTGGTGGCCACTGTCCTCTCTACGCATCGAGTATGTTGTATGAAGTATTGAGTATGTAGCGCTTTGCTACATACCACATACTGCATACTACATACTTCTTTTGTTCTGGTGGTGTGAACGATCGGTGTGTCTGAGTGTGAACGTGTTGGTGTGAATGGGGGCCCCCGTTCTGCCTGCCGACCGTAGCCCGCAGGCGAAGGTTGGTGTGTGTATTCCTGTGTGTCTGAGTGATTTGCGTGATGCAAATCAGGGCATCGTACGCCCGGAGAAAAAAAGCGCAATACAATGCGCTGGTGCCATGCTGTGAATTGTTTTATGAATACAATTTGTATTCAAAAGAACGGCTTCCGGAAGGGCCAAACATGTTTCGCCCCTCTACAAGACAGAAACGATTTCCTTCCCTAGAATCGCCCTGATGACCCGTCCGCCCCTCTCCCGCATTCTCATCCTCTCCCTGATCGGCAGTGGCATCATTCTCGCGGGAACGATGATCGGGATCCTGGCGCTCTGGCAACCACGATCACTCGATGCCTTCTTGCCGCAGCCGCAGACGTTGGCGCTTCTGGAGAATGCGACGCGGGAGGATATCCGCGTGTTCATCGCGCAGTATCCGGCGCTCCAGACCGTGCCTGTGTACGGGGGAGCGATGGACGTGGGTGTCGTCACTCTCCCCGATGCCCGGCAAGGCTGGGTTCTCTCGACAACGACAAAGGATGCTCCCCTGCCCTCATCGAACCTGCGCATCGGCCGGCAGAATTTTCTGATGTCCGATCCACAGCTCCAGGCTCTTCTGACCAGTGGTGAACCGCGACTGCGGTCATCGCAGGATTTCTCGCTGCTCACGCGCGGAATGCGCCGCGATGAACGCTGGATATTCGTGAAGGAACCGGGCAGCACGGCACTGCCGGCACTGCTGCGCCCGATGATCCCGGAGTCGCGGTCATTGGTCGTGACGACGAAGGACGATACGGTCACGCTCCGCATCCTGGGCAGCACGGCTGTGTCCGGACGGCGCGCCTCTCCGGCAATACCGTCTCTCTCTCCCGCGCCGGATGTCACTCTCACGCTGGGCAGTCCTCCCGGGATGCTCGACGCATATCTGCAGAGCCTGCCCGAACATGAGCGCGCCGTACGCCTCGGCATGCTCACCGCCACCGTGCGGCAACTGCTCGGCGGGCAGTGGAGCTACTCCTACGACATTCTTCCGTTCCTGCGGCAGGAATCGGTTCTCCACTGGCGCAGTGCAACGGGAACGGGCGGTCTCGCGTTTCTTTTCCAGAGCAGTATGGATGACGTGCGCAGCGGCAAAGCACGACTCAGCGAGCTGCACGAGCGCTTTCGCGGGCAGCTCGTGGGGACATTCGTGACCGATCGGTCACTCGATCGCGGTTTTCGTTCCACGGTGCTGAGGAGCGATCCGTCGCAGATGGAAGATCGCGTGCAGAGCGTGCAAGGCTGGACGATCCGGACAACGCGGGAGCGCAGCGGCATGCGGTCACTCCTGAGCGCCACGCGCGGACGGGATATCGTGATGACCAATACGAGAGAATGGCTGGATCAGGTGACCACGACCCGCCGTGATATTCCCCTTCCGTCGCGTTCCGGCTCTCCCGTTGCGGGCGGGAGCCTCAGTACCGTAGCATCTGACCGCGTGACGGCGGAGACCGGGCGTCTTCCTCTCTGGCAGTGGATACGGGGGCAATTGGAGACGCGAAACCCGGTGCTGTGGAGCATCGAAGCCGATGCCGACATTCTGACACTCAACCTGGCCAACCCCCCCCAAACCCACTATCCTGCCCCGCGATGACCTTCCAGAACGTCTCCAAAGTCCTGCTCGGCGTATCGGTGCTGCTCGTGATCGCCTCGATCGCGCTGTTCATCTATCCCGGTCCCAGGTTCAGCATCGAATTCACCGGCGGCACGCTGCTGCAAATCCAGACGGCGACGGGCAAGACGCGCGACGACGTGCTCCAGGCGATCCGTTCCTACGAAGAAGGAGGCACGCAGGCCCTGGGCAACGTCTTGGTGACGGCGGTGAAGACCGCAACCGAACAGGGGTTCGTCCTTCGCCTGCGGCCGATGAGCAACGAAGAACACGTCGCGCTGCTCGCGTCACTCGAGAAGAGTCTGGGGGCCGTGGAGGAGCAGCACTACAACACCATCGGGCCCAGCCTCTCGGCGAGCCTCAAGACCAAGTCGCTGCAGGCCATCGCGTTCGCCTCCATCGCGGTCATCCTCTATCTCGCCATCGCGTTCCGCAAACTCCCGCGCAAAATGAACCCGTGGAAGTTCGGCATCCTCGCCATTGTCGGCTTCCTCCATGACGTGATCGTCACGACCGGAGCGTTCATTGTTCTCGGATGGTTTACGACGTTTGAGTTCGACACGTTGTTTGTGACGGCGCTGTTGACCATCCTCGCCTATTCGGCCAACGACACCATCGTGATCTTCGACCGTATCCGCGCCAACATGAGCTTTGATAACCGCAACGAAGATCTTTCGACCGTGATCGTTCGCGGACTGCGCCAGTGCGTGACGCGGACGTTCTCCAGCGCCGTCGCCTCGCTCATCATGCTCTTCTCGCTCTTCTTTCTGGGCAGCGAATCGATCCGCTGGTTCATCCTCGCGCTGATTTTCGGCACGATGATCGGCGCGTACTCCTCCTACTTTATTGCGGCTCCATTGTTGATGTACTGGAAGTAACCGTGGAAGTGATCATCCTCTGCTCCCATGCCCCAAATCACCCCTCCCAAGAAGCTCAAGCAATCGCGCGTCCAGACGACCGTGACATTCACGGCCGACGAGAATGCGAAAGCGGAGGAGAAAGCTCTGGAAAAGCTCGGACAGTCCGTCCGTATCGAAGGCTTCCGCCCCGGCCGCGCCCCCGCGGACATGATCCGCGCAAAGATCAATCCTGCGGACATCAATGAAGAGACGGTGCGGATCTTGCTCCCCTCCGTGTTCGATTCGCTGCTGAAGGAACATACGCTTCAGCCGATCATCCCACCGAAGGTGGATCTGACATCACGCGATCCCCTCACGCTGACATTGACCTTTGTTGAGCGCCCCGAGGTGAAGGTGAAAGGCGCGGAGAAGATCCGTGTGAAGAAGACGGAGATCAAAGCGGACGAGAAGGATGTCAATCGCATGGTCGATTACCTCAAGAACCAGTACCGCACGACCGCACCCGTGGACCAGCCCGACAGCGGTCTGGCGGGTCGTGCGTCGAAGGATGGCGATGAACTGACGCTCGACTTCGTGGGGATGGCGGACGGGAAGGAGGTGGAGGGAACGCGTGCGACGGACTACAAATTGACGCTCGGGAGCAAGGCGCTGCTGCCGGGCTTTGAGGAAGCCGTGACGGGACTCAAAAAAGACGAGCAGAAGATCTTCACGCTTACCTTCCCCGCCGATTATCACGCGAAGCATCTGCAGGGCAAACCGGTGACGTTCACCGCGACCGTGAAGAGTATTGCCGATGTCACGATCCCCGAGTTCACCGACGCATTCGTCAAAGAACACCAGTTGGGAGAGACTGCGAAAGATCTCCTCGACCGCATCGGAAAGTCGCTGCGGGAGCAGGAGGAGCAGGCGGGCCGAGCGCAGCGCGAACGGGATCTCTTCGACGCCATCCGCGCGGCGACGCAGATTGATCTCGCGCCGGAACTGATCGCGCACGAGGAGCGGATGGTCTTCGACGAAATCGCGAAGAATCTGGAGCGCGAGAAGCTCACCATGGAACAGTGGATGAAGCAGACCGACCGGACCATCGAGAAAATGCAGAAGGAACTCGAAAACGAAGCCGCAAAGAGACTGACGCTGCGCTTCGCGATCCAGTGGCTGCTCGATGACAAGAAGATTGAGGCGACGACAGAGGAGTTGAGTTCATCACTGGCGGATCTGCTGAAGAACGTTCCCGAAGATCAACGTTCAAGCGCCGAGACGTACTACAAAGAAGGCGGCGAAGGGTATGAGGAGCTCAAGTGGAGGAAGAGAGTCGAAAAATTGGTAGATTCTATGCTTTCTCTGTAGAAAAGGACTCTTCGGAAACGTCGGAAACCTGTTCACGTCTTCCTCCACTTCACCCCGATCCTCCTTTCGGGATTTCCCTTCTGCGCGTTCTTGCACTTCGCATCGTGGATCATGACGTCCCCCGCGCGCGAGATGATGCCGAGGAGTTTGGACGCACGGCCTTTGGACAATCCCTTGTCATCGGATTCCGGCTTGCAGCATTTGGCGAACTTCATCGGCATCGGGACGTCGCCCTCCAGATCCACCAGGGAATCTTTGCGCTGGAAGCGCGGCTTCTTGTCTTTTGCCGCCGGTGACGCGGCGCTTGATGCGGGACTCTTCGATGCCCGCAGTGGCCGCAGCAGGTCGAGACGCTGGATGAGCGAACTCACGCGATCAGTCCCCTGCCCGAGTTTGACGAGCAGATCCTCGCGCTCGGCGATGGGCAGGACGTTGCCCTCGTGCATGCGCAGGAGCGAGAGATCGCTGTCGAGCGGCGGCAGCCGGCGCTTCTTGAGGTCTTCGTTCAGGAGGGTTTTGCCGCGGGCGAGATCATCTTCGCGATGCTGGGTGTTGAGGTGGCGCTTGAGGCGCGACCGGGAAGACGCCATCTTGAGTTGGTTGAGCCACTGCGCGGAGGCCCGCGGCGCGCCCTGCGTGACGATCTCGATCACGTCGCCGTTCTCGAGTTCGTACTCGAGCGGGACGACCGAGCCGTTGACGCGCGCGGCGCGGAAGCTGAGCCCCACGTCGGTGTGGATCTGGAAGGCGAAATCGAGCGGCGTGGCGCCCTCGGGGAGTTCGACGACGTCGCCCTTGGGGGTGAGCACGAAAATATGATCGGCGAGCCGCTGGAAGCGGCTGCCTCCGCTCTCGACTGTGTGCTGCGACGCAAGCGCCTGCTGGAGCGCCACACGCTGCACCGATTGCTCGGCGGTCCCGCGCTCCTTGTAGCTCCAGTGCGCGGCGATGCCGTACTCGGCTTCGCGGTGCATCGCGCGCGTGCGCACCTGCACCTCGATGAAGACCCCTTCGGGCACACCGGGGAGTTTTGCCACCGTGGTGTGCAGGCTCTGGTACCCGTTGGGCTTGGGAAACGAGATGTAGTCTTTAAACCGGTTTGCCACGGGCCGCCCGATGCGGTGGAGCGCGCCCAGAACCTGGTAACACTCTTCGTCCGTTTCGACGATCACCCGCAGGGCGAACAGATCGGGGAGACTTTCGATGGATGACAGGCTTTTGCTCTTCATCTTCGCAAAGATGCTGTACGACTGCTTCTCCCGCCCCTGCACGGATGCGGTGAGGCCCTGCTGCGCGAGTGCCGTTTTGAGTTCCTCCGCGGCAGAGACGAGAAAGGGCCCGTAGCGTCCCTGCACCTGCGTCATCTGTTCGGTGATCCGTTCGGCATCGGAAGGATAGACCACCGGGAACGCGAGATTCTCCAGGCGCTGCTTAAGGGAGTGGATGCCCAGGCGCGCGGCGACCGGCGCGAAGAGATTTAAGATATCGTGACAGACGCGTTTGCGGTCGGCGAGCGGCAGCAATGCGATCTTCTCCAGGGCAAAACAGCGCTTGCAGAGAACAATGAGCAGGATGCGGATGTCGTCGGCGACACTCAGGAGCATCAGTCGCAAATCCTCCACGCTCGTTGTGCGGTTGCGCATGTTCACATGCGAGAGCAGATGCACGCCGGCAACGAGCGACCGTACGCGCGGCCCGAATTCCTCCTGGAGTTCGGCAGTCGTGATGGCTTTGCGCTCCAGCGCATGCTGGAGGATGCACGCGGTGACGGTGTCGGCGTCGGGCTGGAACGGCAGCAGGATGTGGAGCACCGCAAGCGAATGCTCCAGCAGGCTGACGCCCGTCCAGTGCATCGTTCCCGCATAGAGACGATCGGCATACGCGATCACCCGTCGCAGGTGCTGCTGCTCCAGCGGAAGCTCCGCGGCATCAAGAGACTGCAGGAGAGCGGCGATGGAGGTCTGTGGCGCGGGCATAAGAGACGAGCATTCTAGCACGAAAAGAGTCCAAGGATTCCAAAGAATCCAACGACCAGAAGGAATGGAAAGATCGTGAGCTTTCTCCTGTTTCATTACACCGTAGCCGACTCATCCTTGGACTCTTTGGACTCTTCGGAATCCTCTTTTGAGGAGAATGCTTGACTCGCACCAGATTATGAGTAGAATCCCCCTACATCCGAAGACCGAGGGCACAAGGCCGCAGGCCGAAATAAGCCCCTCCGAGGAATACAGCATCGGTTACTCGGCCCCGGCTTGGTGATTCGTGCCGTGTTCCTCGCTGGTCTCCCGGATGCAAAGGTTGCTCAGGGAGACTTTGCATATGTTTCACTACTTCCTGAGGTGATCGCAGATTCGTTAATTCGTTTACTCGTTCATTCGTTAACTTGTAACACGGACACGAATCAACGAGTTAACGAGCATGTTTCGAATCTCCGACCAGCGTTCGTTCAACGCTTTCTCCCACCATTTTACCCCGAAAGTATGGCCGTCTCCCGCGCACAGAAGAAGATTCTCCTCAAGGAGCTCAAGGACAAAATGAAGTCTTCACAGTCTGTTGTCTTCGCCAATTACATTGGCCTCAAGGTCAGCGAAGTGAGTGAACTGCGGCGCAAGCTGCGCGCCGCCGGCGCGGAGATGAAGGTCGCGAAGAAGACCCTCATGCGCATTGCCGCCCAGGAAGAAGGATTTCCGGTTCCGGAGGAGTCGATGCTCAGCGGCGCCGTCGCCTGCATTTTCAGTATCAGTGATCCCATCGTCGGCCCGCAGGTGGCACACGCGTTCGGCAAAGACCACGCGCAGGTGCAGATCATCGGCGGCTTCTTCGAAGGCAAACTCCTCAGCAAAGCCGATGCTCTGACGCTCGCGACGATCCCGGGACGTCAGGTGCTCCTCGCGACATTTGCCGGCATGCTCCAGTCTCCGCTGCGCTCGTTCGCTTCGATCATCAACTCGCCGCTGACCGGATTCGCGCGCGCGCTCAGTGAGAAGGCGAAGAAGATGCCTGCTTAATTTTTTATTTGTCATCCCGAGTAGCGGGCGGGGGGGGCCCCCGCGGGCGGGGGGGGCCCCCCCGCCGCC
>CAYJTW010000043.1:0-484 GCA_964373225.1 uncultured Candidatus Peribacteria bacterium | reverse complement strand
GCGGGGGCTCTGGGCGAGGGCTACTATTTTGCCTGATTATTTTTTTTTTGGAAACCCCGTGTCGCGGGCGGGGGCCCCGCTTGCGTACGAGGGACCCCCCACTTCCCCCCCGTTCCTATGGCAGACGCAACCGCCACCGTAACATTAACAGCTGACGAGAAGGCCGTGATCACCGCCCTCGAGAAGCTGAACGTCATTAGTTTGAACAACGTGGTCAAGTACATGGAGAAGGAATACGGCATTTCTGCCGCCGCTCCCGTCGCCGCTGCAGCCGCTCCGGCCGCTGGTGGAGGCGCTGCCGCTGCCGAAGAGAAGAGCAGCTACAACGTCGAACTCACCGAGTCCGGCGCGCAGAAGATCGCCGTGATCAAGGCACTGCGCGAAGTGACCGGCCTCGCGCTGGGCGACGCCAAAGCGATGGTCGACGGTGCTCCCAAGATGGTCAAAGAGAACGTCCCCAAGGAAGACGCCGACAAGATGAAGA
>CAYJTW010000042.1:3760-8658 GCA_964373225.1 uncultured Candidatus Peribacteria bacterium | reverse complement strand
GGGGGCGCCGGCTTCATCGGCTCGCACTTCGTTCTGCGCCACAAGGAACAGATGCCCGACGATACCATCGTGGTGCTCGATATGCTGACGTATGCCGGCAATAAAGCCTTCCTCGAGCCCGTACTCAACCGCATCCGCTTCGTGCAGGGCGACATCACCGACGTCGAACTCGTCAAACAGCTCATCATCCGGTACGAGATCGACACGATCGTGAACTTCGCCGCCGAGACGCACGTGGACCGCTCGATCACGAACGCCGTGCCGTTCATCCACACCAACATCCTCGGCGTGCAGGCGCTCATCGAAGTCTGCAGGGCGCATCCCGCTGTTCGTCTGCTCCATATTTCCACCGACGAAGTCTACGGCGACATCAGTGACGATGACCCGCCGCGAAAAATCTCCGATCCGCTCTACCCCAGCTCCCCGTACGCAGCCACAAAAGCCTCCGGTGAGATGCTCCTGCTCTCCGCGATGCGCACCTGGAAGCTCAAGATCGCGATCACGCGCTGCACCAATAACTACGGGCCGCATCAGGCCGATGAGAAGTTCATCCCCACCGTGGTCCGCCATGCGCTCAAGAATGAACCCGTCCCGGTCTACGCACAGGGCAAGAACAAGCGTGACTGGCTCTACGTGACCGATCACACGGATGCGCTCGAGGTTATTCTCAAAACCGGGTGGGCGTTCTGGGATGACAAGTTGCCCGGAGTTCATCCACGTCAGCCCAATGGTTCTGGTCACCGCTTCAACATTTCCGCAGATGACGAGCGGCAGAACATTGACGTCGCGAAAATGATTTTGAAGATCATGGGAAAACCGGAAGATCTCATTACATTTGTGGAAGACAGGCCGGGTCATGACTGGCGGTATGCGCTGGATTCGATGGGAACGCGAAAGCTCGGTTGGAAGCCCAAGGTCAGTTTTGAGGAAGGGCTGAAAAACACTGTAGATTGGCTTCATAAGAAGAAATAAGGATGACTTGCTTTAATTACAAAAGAAGTTATTATACTTATCTATGCACGATTCTCAAAAAGGTCCACCGGTGGAATTTATCCCAGAGGATGGGGATTCCATACAAATTCTGCATGGGCAAACGAAGGGTGTGTGGCGAGTTACAGAAGTGGTTTTGCCAGATAATTGCGAGGTAGACGACGAAACGATTATCTCTCTCTCATCTTCCGGCGGTGACGAGATCACGCTCATGCTCGGTGATATCCGCAAAGGAATCATGACGGACGAGATGGATGTGATTCTGAACAGTGAACCAAGGTAGACTTCAGGGGATGAACATCATCCTCGCAACCGGCATCTACCCTCCGGATATCGGCGGCCCTGCGACCTACGTCCGGCATCTTGCCGAAGAGCTCAGTAAGCGGGGGGAGGATGTGACCGTGCTGACGTACGGAATGGAGAATGGAAAATTGAGCCCACGACGCCAAAGCTTCGCGGGCCAAGGAATGGAGAATGGGTGGAAGGTTATTCAGATATCAAAAGCGGGCGGGCCGTTGCTGCGCTGGCGGCGGTACGCGCAAGCGTTGAAGGAATATGGCAGTGCTGCGGACATAGTCGAATGTTTCTCATCCGTGAGTTGCGGCATCCCACTCAAGATGGCGAAGCTCACGAAGCCCAAAAAAATTCTCAGACTTGGAGGAGATTTCACATGGGAACGGTATACGGACCTCGGAAGGCGTCGGACCCTGAAGGACTTCACGCTCACACATCGGAGTCTGAAATTTCCGATGGCCCGATTACTCAAGATTTTCGATCACATCGTCTTCTCCACGCAGTTTCAGGAAAGGCTCTATGAACAGGCGTACCGGGGGATGCCGAAGCATTCTGTTATTGAGAATGCGTTGCCTCTCCCCCTTCCCCCGGAGGGGGAAGGGGGCCGGGGGGATGGGGGGGTGGCGCGGATTCATCAGAAACACGATCCCTTCCGTCTTCTTTACCTGGGCCGCTTCGTAAAATTTAAGAATCTTGACCGTCTCCTCCGTGCCGCCGCCGGAATTCCGCATGTGACGCTCACTCTGGTCGGGGAGGGGCCGGAGGGGAACACGCTCTCGGCGCTTGCGCGGACGCTGCAGATGCAGGGAAGGGTCTCGATTGTGCCGCCGGTCCATGGAGAGGACGTGCGCAGAGTCTTCGATGAGCACGACCTCTTCGTTATCCCGTCGCTCACGGAAATCAGTCCCAATGCGGCGCTCGAGGCGCGTGCAGCCGGTCTCCCGGTTCTCCTCACCGAAGAAAACGGCCTCAGCGCCGACCTCAGTTCCGGCATGATTCTCCGGCCGCTGCTCACCACCAACGACATCACGAAGGCCATACTGGAAGCCGATCATCGGTATGACGAATTTGCGCAGTCGGCGAGCGCTCCATTCAGTCAAGAGCGGGGGTGGGGGAGGGTGGCGAACGAACATTTGGCTTTATTCCACTCCATGCTGCTAAATTCGCTCAGTCGTTAATTCATCACTGTTGCAATGAAACTCCTCATGATCTCCGGCGACCCCACTCCGCTCTGCTGCGCAGAGCTTTGCGGGGCAAGCCGGTCTATACTCTGATCCATGCGCCTACTGATGATTTCGGGAGATCGCAGCATCCTCCAAGGGAAGAAGGGGGCGTTTTGGTACACGCTGGAGGAATTTTCCAAACATTGGGAACGGATTGATGTCGTTTGTCCTCGAAACGCAGAAGTGGTTCGTGATAAGAGGTTAGTAGTTAGTGAAAACGTTACTGCCCACTACCCACTACCCACTACCCACTCGCCATTCCCCAATGTCTTCTTCCATCCGTCGCCCGGGAGTTTGTGGACGCAGATCCGGTGGATCGTGAAGAAGGGGAGAGAGCTGATCGCTGAGCATCATCATGACGTGATCACCGCGCATGAGTATCCGCCGTTCTACAACGGCATCGGGGCGCGCCATCTGCACCAAGCAACGGCGGTGCCGTACGTGCTCGAAGTGCACCACATCGTCGGGCTCCCCAAAGCGGCGTCGTTCATGGAATGGCTGGGGGCGCTCGCGTCGCGATGGCAGATTCCGAGGAACGCTTCCCGTGCAATGGCGGTGCGGACGGTCAACGAGAACGTGCGCGATACGCTGGTGCTCTGGAATATTCCGTACCAGAAGATTCACGTCGTTCCGTCGTTTTATCTGGATACGGAGAAGCTCGAGCCCAATCCCTCCATTCAACAACAGTACGATGTCGTCTTCTGCGGTCGACTGGTTGCTAATAAAGGATTGCCCGAAGTTCTGCGGGCCGTCGCCGCTCTCCCCGGCGTCACGCTCTTGATCATCGGTGACGGACCGAAGCGTCAGAGTATGGAAGCGCAGGCAAAAAGTCTTGGAATAAGCGACAGAGTGACCTTCCGCGGGTGGCTCTCATTCCAGGAGGACGTCATTGCCGCGATGCAATCGGCAAAAATCTTCGTCATGCATTCCTCGAGTGAGGGCGGACCGCGCAGCGCACTCGAAGCGATGGCGCTCGGCATGCCCGTGATCGTCACGCGAGTCGGCGTGATGCCTGACGTCATTGAGGATGAAGTGAACGGCGTCTTCACGGATGGCACAGCGGAGGGATTGCAGGGCGAAATCCGGATGCTGCTGGAGGATCAGGCGATGCGGGAGCGGATCGGCAAAGAGGCGCAGAGGATCACGGAGAGGTTTGAGAGGAAGAAGTTGATAAAGGAATATGCTGATTTTTTGAAAAGTCTAATGTCAGCGGAGAGCACGTGCTCTCCGCTGACTAACGAATCTTCAATGACATAATCTCTTTTTCTATGCGTCTCCTCATCGTTACGCAGAAGGTCGACCGGCACGATCCCATCCTCGGATTCTTCCACCGGTGGATCGAGGAATTCGCAGAACAATGCGAGAGCGTCATCGTGATCGGGCAGAAGGTCGATGATCATGAGCTTCCCAAGAATGTCACCGTGCTCTCGCTCGGGAAGGAACGAGGGGCATGGAAAGTGATGCAAGTGCTGCGGTACCGTTGGTTTCTCTTCAAACATCGAAAGCAGTACGACGCGATCCTCGTCCACATGACGCCGATCTGGACAATCTTTTCCGGATTCGCCGTGATCGTTCTCCGTAAACCTCTCTACCTTTGGTATGAGGCGCGCGGCGAGCGGTGGCCGCTCAAGATCGCGATCCGCCTCGCGCGCAAGATCTTCAGCGCGTCGGAGCGCGGGATGCCCCTCGAGACGCGAAAGAGCGTCATCACCGGACACGGCATCGATACGGAGATTTTTTCCCCCGGCGGCGGACTGCGCGACCCGCATCGAATCATCACTGTTGGTCGGGTCGCTGCTTCGAAGCAACTGCATGTGATCATCGCGACACTCGCGCGTCTGCCTTCGGAATATCGACTCTCGATCTACGGCCATGCGATCACGGCGGCCGATCACACGCTCCTGAGAACTCTCGAACAGGAAGAGGCAATGCGCGGAGTGGCTGGGCGGGTCGAGATCGGCTCGGTCACGCACGACGAGATCGTCCACCGCATGCGCTCGGCGGCACTCTTCTTGCATGCCTCGAAGACGAGTTTGGACAAAGCGCTCCTCGAAGCGATGGCGTGCGGGTGCTTGGTGGTCTCCTGCTCGGAGGCTGCACGAGCTGTTCTGCCGAAGGAATGTCTCGCGACCCCTGAGGGCATGGCGGATCGCGTGAAGACGCTCCTCGGACTCTCTGCGAAGGAACAGGACGCACTACGGCAGCATCTTCGAGAAATTGTCGTTCGCAATCACAGTCTGCAGCGGCTCGTGAAGAGGTTGGTCAGTGAGATGCAGTGAGGTAGTCTTTCCCCATGGAGCCACCGCGCCTGAGCATCGTCGTGCCCGCGTACAACGAAGAACGCACGGTCGGGCAGATCATGGATCGTCTGCATGCGGCGTGCCCGTTTGC
>CAYJTW010000042.1:1810-3660 GCA_964373225.1 uncultured Candidatus Peribacteria bacterium | reverse complement strand
GCGTCGGTTTTTGGATCACGCAGACTCAAAAAACAGAAGCAGTACGCGCACATCCTGATGTTCATCGGCGGCAGCATGCTCACCTACATTTGCAATCTCCTCTACGGCACGCACCTCACCGATCAGCCGACCTGCTACAAGATGGTGCGCAACGACATCCTCAAAACTCTGCCGCTCAAGGAAAACGATTTTCGCTTCGATCCCGAGCTCACATGCATGCTCGCGCTCAAAGGCGTGAAGATTGCGGAGTATCCGGTGTCGTACCATCCGCGGACGGTCGCGGAAGGGAAGAAGATCAATTGGAGGGATTGGTTCAAGTGGGTGTGGGTTTTTCTAAAGTTGAAATTCAAGCAGCTGCCACAAAACTAAATCCTTTCGGATATGCCGAATTCATATTGGAGCGCTTTTGATACACCTGAGGTTTTTAACTCGGAGATTTTAAATAAAGTTACATTAAAGGTTCGGTCAGCTGTTTGAATAGTGTGCCGATTATTCTGGTGCAAATCAAATCGATAATATTTATCTTTTCCAGATGTATAAGAAATCTGTGCCCCCTCGATTGTAAAATTCTCATTATTCACTGGTGCAAATTCCTTGGTCGCAACATCCAGTATCAAAGTAATTTCATTTTCATTGTATGGCTCTGTCAGTTTTAAAATGGCGGCATTATCTAATATCAACCGGTTGTTGCCGCCGAGACGTGGCGGCAAGGGTATTATGTATTGTTTTTCGGAGAATGGTTTCTTTTCAATTACATTCTTATTTCCAGCAACATTGTCGCCAGTAAAATTTATTTGTAAGTTTTGAAAAAAATTCATGATTAATTGTGTTCCAGATTGAAGAATGTCAGTTGTTACAGCTATGGCACCCAAAAAAACAGATAAAATTGCTGCTTTCCAGTGTTTCATGAAAAGCATTTTACCCAAGCCGCTATTCCACGCAAATTATAGTGCTAATCGGAGTCTCTCCCCCGCCTCATCAATCCAACTGAACGAGCGCGCGCCGACGTGGGCTTCGCGCGAGCGGCGGATGTCCCAGAGGACTTTTTTGGAGGGGAGTGAGGGGAGGGGATACGGATGGCCGGTGATCTTCTTGTAACACTCCTGAATGCACTCAATCGCGAGGAGCGATGAGAAGGTGCCGAAGGCGATGTTGCCGAGCCACCGGTGCAGCGGGAGACTCAAAAAGAATTCGGCGGTTTGCTCGGGAGTTCTGAAGTGTCGCAGGAGCATCACCGTGCCGCTCATGCCGCTGAAGCCGGTCACATACTGCGACTGCTCCTCCTTCGGCACGACGGCGCAGCGATAACCTTTCTGCAACAGGATCTCATTGGCTTTATCGAACGTGTCGTAGCGCAGCGGCTGGCGGCGGGCGTGACCCGGGTGGGAATTTCCTCCACAGGGAGCGAGTGAGAGGTGCTCGCGGTTGCAGACGATTTCGCGACTGAGCGCGAGGCAGTAACTGCCGCTGGGCGGATACTCTTTACCGCCGATGGCAAAATGCCACCAGTCCCGCGCGCGAAAGCTCAGCGATGCGGTATTGGGGACGGCGAGCTCGCGTTCAACCAGATCGACCGCACGGGAACTGATCGGGAACATGTCGTCATCGCAGATCCACGCGATTTTCCGGTTCTTCGCGATGTGATTAATGAATTCCTGACTTTTGGTTGCGGCGTAGAGGTTCAAAAACTTCTGCACGCGCGCGCCCGGGAAATCTTTCGGGTTCAACTCACCCGAACAGTCGAAGATCACGGTGTCGACTCTGTCCCCGAGATACTTCCGCACGCAGTGGTGCCACACCGTCATCATCGGCGGGAGAATGTTCATCGTAAAGAGCGCCGGCTTGTCACT
>CAYJTW010000042.1:0-1710 GCA_964373225.1 uncultured Candidatus Peribacteria bacterium | reverse complement strand
TTCCCGCACTCCTCTTTTTGACGATGTGGATGTTCCTGCGGCTCTCGGGCTTTTCGCGGATGGAGGCGCTCGCGGGGGCGCTGCTCTTCTGCGTGCTCGAACTCTATAACCTCAACCGCCCGCTCTACCAGCGCACGAGTTTTCTCGTCACACTGCTCGCGCTCTGCGGCATCATCAGGGGAACCAAAGGGAAAATACCCCCCGCGATCATCGGCGGCGCGCTCCTCGGACTCCTCGTCGGGATCTATTTTTGGGCGTGGACGTTTTCCTGGCTCTTCTGGGGGATTTTTCTCGCGTGGGAGTTCGTCGAATGGTTCAACAATCGCAAAAGTTCTCTCAGACCTCTCCTCGTTTCCGGAACCACCGGCATCATCACCGCCCTGCCGTTTCTCCTGAGCATGTTCAAGGCCTCCCGGCATCCCGCGTACGCCGATGCGATGTTCCGCAGTGGAATCCATCCCAGCCACCTGCCCGAATCCTGGATCTACAGCGCGATTTTCCTCTGCATCGGTGTGTTTCTCCTTGCATTCCTCATCAGACGCTCCACTTCCGCGCGCCGGTATCAACCGGCGTTCGTCTTTGCGCTCGCGGCGGTCGTCGCCATGAACCAGCAGATGATGCACGGACGGGTCTTCATGTTTGTGTCGCATTATCTGTTCGCGCTGATCTTCGCCGCGATCATCGTGGTGCTTCTCGCGTGGTCATTGCGTGATGCGCGAAGGTTCTTCGTCGTCCCCGCGCTGGCTGCTCTCGTGTATCTTGCGGGTATCGGGTGGGATGGCCGCCATGTCCTCAAACAATTCACGGTCGATGCCGGGAATTTCGACGGCCAGTATCTCGCGGAGGCGATCGATACTCTCGATGCGCTGCCCCGCGGGCGAATCCTCACCGATCCCCACACGTCGCTCCTTATTGCGGGGCTCACGCATCACGACGTTGTCTATGCCATCTATCTCAAAAATATTCTCATCAGCAACGACGAGATGGCCGAGCGGTACTGCGCCACACGCCTTCCCGTCGCTCCGTCCGACCGTCATATCGCAGAGCAGGAACATCTGCTCTGGCCCGATGCCAACAGCGGCTATCACAATGATCCGGTCATCCGGGCACGGGAGGTCAGCATCGTCGAAGCGGCATGCAAACGCATCGACGCGGATCCCGCACAGGCTCTCAAGAGATTCGGAGTGGGGTACGTCTTTGTGAATGACAAAGAAGAGCCGGGATGGAATCTGGCGCGATTGAAGGTTCCGCTCAAGAAGATCGGGACAGGCAGCGGATGGTCGCTGTGGGCGAAATAGAGTATTAGAATAATAGAATAGTAGGGATTTGGATGGCGGTTACCTCATTTACTCGAGTCCTTATACTCTAATACTCTAGTATTCTTCTCGTTTATCTCTTGAACAGCTGCCAGTGTATTTATGTCAAATCCTACGATCGTTGCTTTCGGCAATTTCGATCTTCACGGCGCGCGCAGCTGGGTGATCCGCACAGGACTCAGCGAAGCGGGATACCGCGTTGCGCTCTGCCGGACGGAAGTCTCAGGACTCTTCGGCAAATATTGGGATTTGTGTCGGCGTTGGAAGGAGTTCAAGAACGACGCGTCAGCAATCTACGTCGTCTTCCTCGGGCATTACCTGATGCCGCTCGCGTGGATATTGGGAAGACGGTCAAAAGTTCCGGTGATCTTCGACGCGCTCGTGTCTCTCTACG
>CAYJTW010000041.1:4069-8868 GCA_964373225.1 uncultured Candidatus Peribacteria bacterium | reverse complement strand
CCCGTCGCCGCAATGGATTTGACTGTATCCTGCATCCGCTGGAACTGCATCTGTTTCGTGTAGCTGTAGAGGTAAAAGGTGAGGCCCGCCGAGAGCAGAGCGATCCCGCAGAACGCCGCGATGCTCTTGCGGCTGACGAAAAACCCCCGCAGGACGGAGAAGGTTTTGATGCTGAAGGGCACTTCGATGGGGCCCGGTTTGATCGCAGAGGCAAACGCATGTGCCGGCGTGGCCTCCCCCGCGGCAACCTCGGCGTCCACGTGGGGGAGTTCCTTCTTCTGCAGCTGCCTCCACCAGCTTTCGAACATCGCTTTCTCCATGGCCGCGAGTTCGGGAAAACGAAACAGGACTGCGCGCTTCTCGGTGTAGTTGAAACAGGCGATGGTATCGCCGCAGATGATTTTTTCGAAGGTGAACGGGAGTTGCTCCTCCTCAATGAGCAGCGACTGCCGGTACTCGAACATATCGCGCGAGTGGTACCGTCGTCCCAGCGGAGTGTTATGCGCGATCACGCGGGAAAAGATTCCGCGCTTGTGGCGCTGGCGGAACCACTCGACCATGAAGTCCCGGAGAGGGTGATCTTCGATTGCGCAGAAGACGGGAACGTACCCGATGATCTCTTTGCCGCAGTCGAGGAGCTTGCGATACGCCTTCGCGAGGCCCTCAATGTCGTCGAAGTGCGTGATTTCCGGCCGCTTTTTGTCCACTTCGTGCGATTTGATGAACGATTCAAACGTCTGCTGACGTCTTGCCATCAGGTCACGCTTTTTCTTTGTGTCTTCCTCCATCCAGCGGAGGATGGAATCGAGAGAGGTGATGGTGAACCGCTCATGATTGTTGATCAGTTCTTTGCGGATGATATTTTTTTGCAGAAGTTTTTTTGACGCCTGATCCAGCACGCCCGTGCTCTTCGCCGTCTTCAGCGCGAGCTCACGCAGGGTGAGCGCAGTGTGTTCGAGCAGCCGGCGCAGGATGGCAACCTCGGTGGAGGTGAACCCGGCCTCGAGGAGTGCAGCCTCGATGCCGGCGGGGATGGCGTTCATGACAAACCCGAACGATACAGAACAATTCAGTAAAGTAAAGAGAACATTTTTAGTCTAAACGTCAAATACGGCTCACAGGTGGGCAGATTGCGCAAGCGGCCACCGGAAAGTCACTTTCCTGGAATTCGACTTTTCCTCCAAGGGAAGAGCTAAACGGATGTTCCATGGGTGTGTGGAACCCCCCTACACAGACTCCACAATCAGTGCATACACCTCCTTCGTAATCACTCCGTCTTTGTAGAGTTTCTGCGCAGCCTTCTCAAAGGTACACATGCCAAGGGCATCGTTGGTTTGGAGCACGGAGGTGAGTTCCACCGTCCGGTTATCGCGGATGATGTTGCTGACGGCGGGCGTGGAGAACAGCACTTCGCGGAGTGCCACCCGCCCGCCGGCCGTGGATGGAACAAGACGCTGCGCGACGACGGCTTTGAGGGACATCGAGAGCTGCGAACGCACCTGGCCCTGCTGATGCGGGGGGAAGACATCGATGATGCGGTCGATGGTCTGGGTCGCGTTCGGAGTATGAAGCGTGGCAAAAATCAGGTGACCGGTCTCCGCAAGCGTGAGAGCACTCGCGATGGTCTCGGGGTCGCGCATTTCGCCGATCATCACGACATCGGGGTCCTGGCGCAGGACATGCTTGAGCGCCTCGGGAAACGAGAGAAAGTCTTCGCCGTACTGGCGCTGGCGACAGATGCCTTTGCCGTGATTGAAGAGGAATTCGATGGGATCTTCGAGTGTGATCACGTTGACCGCCGATTCCTGCAGCATCGAGTGAATGATGGCCGCAAGCGAGGTGGATTTTCCCGCACCCGTCGGACCGGTAAAGAGCACGAGCCCCTGCCGGTCGCCTTTGAACTTTGTCGCGAGGTCCGTGAGGTTCAGTGACTGCAGCGACGGAATGTCTTTGGGGATCACGCGCGCGGCGATCGTCGCGTTGCCGCGTTGCACCGAGCAGTTCACACGGAGACGGAATCCGCCTTCGAGATCGAAACAGGCATCGAGCTCGCGCTCCGTCTGAAAACGCCTGAAGGCCGCTTCGCCGAGGATTGCTTTGGCGAATTGCTTTACCTGCTCGGCCGTCACATTCTGCCCGGTCTGCGCTGTCAGTTCTCCGTTGATGCGAAACAGGATCGGGCAACCGACGGCGATGTGCACGTCGGACGCACCGAGCTCACAGGCCTTGCGGAAGATTGCGGAAACCGAGGCTGTATCCATCAGGATATGATAGCAGTTTTTGGCTTATTGATCAACACCTCACCACACGCCCTCTCTCCGCGCTCCGAGGAGATTCCGGTATATTGTCCTCATGGATCGCGCAAAAGCGACGCATCGCGCGCAGAAGCTTCGAGCCGAAATCTGGCGCCTGAACCGCGCGTATTTTATCGACAACAAATCCGACGTCTCCGAAGATGTGCGTGATGCTCTAAAACAAGAACTGATTGAACTCGAAACCCGCTTCCCGCAACTCATCACCCCGGATTCCCCCACCCAGCGCGTCGGTGCCCCGCTTGATGGGAGATTGCCGAAAGTCCGGCATCTGACGCCGAAGGAATCGCTGATGGATATTTTCGCCGAGGAGGAACTGAACGAGTGGATCGACCAGATGCGTCGGTCGCTCGGGACCGACAAGAAAGAATTTGAGATGCTTTGCGAGCTGAAGATCGATGGGTTGAACATTTCGCTCATCTACGAGCGTGTCATGGTTCGAGGCGCGCTCGGACAGCGCACACCTCACCATGACAGCTACCATTACGTTCGAGGCGCGCTCGGACAGCGCGCACCTCACCATGACAGCTACCATTACGTTCGAGGCGCGCTCGGACAGCGCGCACCTCACCATGACATCTACCATTACGTTCGAGCCGTGACGCGAGGGAACGGCATTGAAGGCGAAGATGTGACCCACACCGTCCGGACAATCGAAAGCGTTCCGCTGACCATTGATGTCACTAGCGCAGGATCCCGAGCGACAGTCGAGGGACGACCTGCGAACCCGCCAAAATTCCTGGAAATCTCCGGTGAAGTCTTCATGACGAAAGCGGCGCTGAAAAAAGTGAATGCGCTGCTGCCAGACGATGAACATTTCGCCAACCCGCGCAACGCCGCAGCGGGATCGGTGCGGCAGCTGGATCCCAGAGCGGCAGCGGACCGGGATCTGCGGATGTTCTGCTACGGGCTCGACCTGGGCGCTGCGGATGCCTTTGGCATCGTGACGCAGGAAGACCTGATGGAATTTTTGCACGCGGTGGAAGTTCCCACGCATCGCGGATGGAAGCTCGGCAAGAATCTGAAGGATGTAGAGCAGTTTTTCAAAAAAGCGGAGAAGGAACGCGACGCGCTGCCGTTCGACATCGACGGCATCGTCCTCAAAGTGAATGACCGCAGGATGCAACGCGACCTCGGATCGACCGCCAAAGCCCCCCGCTGGGCGCGCGCCTATAAGTTCCCCGCGGAGCAGAAGACCGCGCAAGTGCTGGATATCGTATTGCAGGTCGGCCGCACGGGAGCGATCACGCCGGTCGCGCACCTGACGCCGACCAAGATCGCGGGCACGACGGTGACGCGCGCGACGCTCCATAATGAAGATGAGATTGCGCGACTCGACGTCCGGATCGGCGATACCGTGGTCGTGCGCAAGGCCGGTGACATCATCCCCGAAGTGATGGAAGTGATGGTGAATTTGCGCCCGGAGGGGACCAAGCCGTTCCGCTACCCCAAGCGCTGCCCAAGCTGCAGCACCGAGCTGGTCCGGCCGGAGGGGGCCCGCCGCGGCTCGGCCGTGCCGAGACGGGAGGTAGCGCACCGCTGCCCGAACCCCAGCTGCGGCGCCGTGCAGCAAGAGAAGATCGAGCATTTCGTGTCCCGCTACGCGTTTGATATTGAGGGACTTGGGAAAGAGACGATTCAGGCGCTCATTGAAGATGGTTTTATTGATGACCCCGCCGATCTGTTCAGTCTGACCGCTGATGACTTCCTCCAGCTCCCTCTCTTTAAGGAAAAGAAGACGGAGAATGTTCTGCAGTCGCTCGAAAAAGCAAAACGCGTCCCGCTCGAGCGATTTCTCTTTGCCCTCGGCATCCGCCACGTGGGCCGCGAAAGTGCGGAGCTCCTCGCGCGCAGGGTTGAGTGGCCGAGCCGGAAACTGACGGTGAAGGAACGTTCGCAGATCACGACGCAGGAATCTCTGTTCGGCCCCGAAGGGGGCCCTTTGGGCTCCGATGAACGGGAACTGACGCTCCACGCGGTGCGGCCGACGGATATCCGCAAGACGATCCTCAAGCTCGGTGAAGAACGGATTTCAGCGTTCCACGGCATCGGCGACGTGGTCGCGCAGTCGATGATGGAATGGGCGAAGAATGATGACACTGCGGAACTCATGAAGAAGTGTGATGATGCGGGCATTGTCTGCACCCAAAGCGGAGGATCAGGCCTGCCGCAAATCTTTGAAGGCAAGACGTTCGTCCTCACCGGCACGCTCCCCGCGCTGAGCCGGGAGCAGGCGCGGCAGATGATCAAGGAACGCGGGGGCAACGTGAGCAGCGCGGTGAGCAAGAAGACGGACTACGTGCTCGCGGGGGAAGAGGCGGGGAGCAAATTGGATGATGCGAAGAAGCTCGGGGTAACTGTGATCGATGAAGACACACTTAAAAAAATGTTGACATAAAGTTGATATAAGGTTAAAAAATGCCTTAGAAACCTCATGAGTACGACTTTTGTCATTTGGAAGGGCGCATCACATATAGAACGTATATA
>CAYJTW010000041.1:0-3969 GCA_964373225.1 uncultured Candidatus Peribacteria bacterium | reverse complement strand
TCATGAGTACGACTTTTGTCATTTGGAAGGGCGCATCACATATAGAACGTATATAACCTATATACGTTCTACTTGCTAACGTATATAGAACGACTATAATACGTCTATATACTATACATGTTAATTTATGGAGTACTTCAAAGTTGAAAAACCGGATTTGAGTAAAATTGATAGGGCAGAAGTCCTGAATAAATACTTTAAATTCGCGGAAAAACATAGAGACACTAATATTGTTTATGAACTGTCAGAGCCTAAATATTTTTACTGGGATGATATAAGACATAAGCCCATTCCAAAGGGTTTTAGTGCAATAGAAATTTGGTTTGTTGTAAGAGAACTCAGAAGGTCGAGCTCAAGATCAACGCCAATAATTTCAGAAGGCGGAAACCCATTTACTTTTCTTAAATTGGATTGCAGCGATGAATTGCTGCATAGAATTGATATTGAAACTGGCGGCAGAATATTTGCACCTTATCAAGTACTTTCTGATCAAAGCAAACAAAATTTTATTAAACGGGGACTGATTGAAGAGGCAATCGCATCAAGCCAATTGGAAGGAGCAAACACCACAAGAAAAGTAGCGAAGGCAATGATTTTGCAGAAGAGAGAACCGAAAAATCAATCTGAAAGAATGATTATTAACAATTACAAGACAATGCAAAAAATCGAACAAGATTGGAAAAGCAGAGAAATGAGTCTAGAATTGCTTTTCGAAATGCACAGCATGCTAACTGATAAGGATGCAGAGATTGCTGTGCATGATCGAGGAAAACTAAGAACTGATAAAGACAACATCGTTGTCTATGATCATGCCAGAGAAAAAATTGTCCATACGGCACCGAAAGAAGCTTTCTTAAAAAAAGAAATCATTAAATTGATTGAATATGCCAATAATAATTCTTCCGGGCGATTCATTCACCCAATAATTAAGGCAATTTTTTTGCACTTCTGGATAGGTTATTTGCATCCTTTTACTGACGGTAATGGTCGGATCGCCAGAGCAATATTTTATTGGTATCTGCTAAAAGAGGGATATTGGACAATGCTGTATTTACCGATTTCCACAGTTATTAGAAAATCACCGCAACAGTACTCAATGGCCTATATTTACTCGGAGCAAGACGATTCTGACATAACGTATTTTTACGATTATCACTTAAGAAAAATCATTCAGGCGCTTAATGAATTCCAAACATATGTGGACAAAAAAGTTGCAGAGAATAAATCAATTGATGGGATTATTTCTAAAAAAGCAGATGTGAATGAAAGGCAAAAACAAACCCTTTACTATCTTTTGTCAGAAGGTGAAGGTGCATTTACTACTGCGAAAACGTATATGGCGGTACACAATGTATCACTGTTGACTGCGTACAATGATCTTCATAAATTAGCACAATTGGGCTATGTTGAAGCAAGAAGGCGCGGGAAGATGCGGAACTATTTTCTAACCAAGAAACTTAAAAATAACATCTAAGATTTTGCAGGTCTGTACACTGTGGACATGCAAAAGATCATCCGCTCCGTGTGCTGTTTTACCGATCAGCCGGGTCCGGACGTGTTTGGCCGGGCTCTCGTGCAGGCACTCTCCGCGAAGTACAAAAAGCCTCTCTCCGTCCGCTTCGTCTCCGACGGCAAAGCGCGGATTGGGGAGAGAACGAAATTCACGTCACCGTATTTGAAGAACGTAGAGATGCGACGGTTATAGAAAAACTGCCCCGAAACACAGTTCCGGGGCAGCTCTCTCAATCGTGAACGGGCGTCAACCAATGTGCATATTCCGATGCTCGTCCCTGGACGATGTCACGATACAGCGTACGGAAGCGCGTGGCATACATGCCGGGCGCCCCGCGATGTACCTGCTCGCCATTGACCTCAAGCATCGGCGCAACCCCGACTGCCGTTCCGGTCACGAAGATTTCATCTGCCGAGTGCAACTCCGTCGGAGCAATGTCGCGCTCGAAGACAGGCACACCTTCGGCCTTCGCCAGGGTCATGAGAGTGTCGCGCGTGATGCCAGGAAGGATCGATCCCGTGCGGGGCGTGTGCAGTGAATTGCCGAGCACCAGGAAGATGTTCGCCGCGGACATTTCCGCGATGTTGCCGTTCTCATCGAGGAGCAACGCGGTCGTGCCCGGACGCTTTGCATGCGCATCGGCATTCGCATTGATCGAATTGACATAATGACCGCTGATCTTCGCATCCGGTTTGAATGCACGCGGTGAGAGGCGGCGCACATCGGATACCTGACCCTTCAGACTTGTTGCTGTAACCCACGGTCGCGTCGCGATGCCCGCTTCGAGAGGCGAAGGATTCAGACCGACGTCATCAAGACCCGAATAGACGAACGGCCGAAGGTAACAGGCATCGAAGCCGTTCTTGCGGATCAGCTGACGGCATCCCTCTGTCAGTTCCTCTACGGTATGGGGAGGAGCAAGTCTCAGACATTGCGTGGAATACATCAGGCGCCGCAGATGATCCTGGAGCCGGAAGATCGCCGGTCCGCTCTCGGTGTTGTGACAGCGGATGCCTTCAAACGCGCCCGTACCGTAGTGAACGACATGGCTCAGCATATGCATTTGTGCATCGTGGATCGGTTTGAGTTCGCCATTTTGCCAGGCAAATTGACCAAACTTCTGCAGTTGCTTTTCAAAACGCGTGCCGGTGTTGGCATCTGGAAAATTATTCATGGGAAAAAATCGAAAGAAATACAAAAGACCTCCGCTGCTGGGAGGGGGGACTCACTTACTAGAAAATGATGTTTACACGTGCAATCTGCCCTCCGCGATAATGCGCAGGATAATAATCAAACGGTGAGAAGCAAACATACATTGCATTCCGCTACCATGATAGAAATTTATTGAATTGTGTCAATGATTTTCCCCGCTCACACTACGCCGGATACACAATCGACCGCCGGTCACGAATGCCGGAAGTGCGTACGTGATCAGCCACAGAGAAATAGCGTGCATAGTGCTTATTCTATCAGTTCGACTCACGCAAAGGTGGCCCGAGCGCCGAAGCGCGAGGACCATGAGTGAGCGCCCGAAGGGCGCGAATCGAATGGTGCCCAGGAGAGGACTCGAACCTCCACGGCCTTGCGGCCACCAGCCCCTCAAGCTGGCGCGTCTGCCATTTCGCCACCTGGGCACGTATTGCGAGGAAAGATCAATCGAAGTCTTGAACCCGGGCCACGACCCTGAGCGAAGTCGAAGGGCGCCACCTGGGCATTAAAAAATCGGGCGAGGAATCAAAGTGTAGCAAGCGGCTGCGGAAGAGCAACAGGACGAGCCCATCCTGTAGGCTGAAGACATGTTCTACGTCTACGCCCTCGGCTCGATGCTCAGCTACACGGTGCAACAGACGCTGCTGATTCGCTACGCACGGAAGATCGACGGCTTGAGCCTCGCGTTCTACCGCAACATCTCGTTTGTCGTCACTCTCCTGCCACTGCTGATCAACGCAAAGACGAGTGACTTTGCCGTGATGGCCGCCCACTGGCAGATGCTCGCGCTCTCGGGCGTCTGCGGCGCCGTGTACCTCGCGCTGATCTACGGATCGTACGCGTACCTGCCCGCGGGAATCTGCTCCAGTGTCTCCAAAGCGGTGGCAACCGTCGCGATCGTGCTCTTCGGGTGGTTCCTGCTCGGCACGGGAATGATGAGCATGGCGTCAAGCCTGGGTCCCATTGGGATCATGAACGCGATCTCGTGCGGCACTCTCGTCGTCACGTCGCTGCTCGCATGGATGTGGTATCACGAAAAACTCTCCGCCGGTCAGTGGCTCAGTATGCTCGTGATTCTGGCGGGGATTGTGGGACTCAAGTTCGTGTAGCGTCCGGAGCAGAATTGCCATTTTCCAGTCCTGCCTGCATATAATCCGTCACAATCGTCACGATAGCCTGGATTTTTTCATTGCAGGACTTAAAACTGACTTTATCAAAAAAGACACTGACGCCATATTTTCTCATAG
>CAYJTW010000040.1:6358-9082 GCA_964373225.1 uncultured Candidatus Peribacteria bacterium | reverse complement strand
GAAACCCACAAGCGCCGCTCGCTGCACCGGCGGATGATCGTCGTGTATGGCGCATTTCTCATCGCCCTGCTGATCATTGTCGCACGGCTTCTGGAACTGCAGGTCGTTCGTGGAGGGGAGTTTCGGACCGAAGCCCGGCGTCAGCACTTCGGCGGCGTGCGGCTCCCCGCCAAACGCGGCGAAATTCTGGCGCGCGACAGCCGCACGGGAGAACTCAATATTCTTGCGACCAATGTGACGCTCGATCTGCTCTACGTCGATCCGCTGATCACGGATGACCCCCTCTTCGTCGCGCGCACGCTCAGCACGCTCATTCTGACCGAGAGCGTGCATGACGACTGCTCGCGCGGGCGCGAAACCTGCGCGCGGGAATTCATTCCATTCTATGCAGCCGCGTTCGATCCCCTCACCCGTCAGCGGATCCTCGGCTCGGGAGCGCTCCTCGAGCCACTCGCCCCGGATGCCCCTCTTCCGCCGCAGCTTCTCCCGCTCCCCACCCTGACGCAGGCGCGTGACGCACTGACCGCCGATATCGAGCGGCGTATCTCGCAGAAGAAGGTCACGTTCGTCCCGCTCAAATACGGCGCGTCGAAGATCGAGATGCAGGAGGTGGCTGATCTCAACGTCCCCGGAGTGCAGATTTCGGTCGAACAGAATCTGATCTACGCGAATCCCGAAGAGATGAATCAGGCGCTCATTGATTCTTTTGCCCGCAAGCTCGCGCAGATTCTCGGCAGTGACATGAATGTCGTTGCGCAGTCGCTGCGGTCCCGCGAGCTGCGCTACGTGTCGATTCTCCGGCGGGTCCCCCGGTCACTGTCACTGCAGATCGTTCAGGCCAAAGCGGCCTCCGCGAAGGAAACGCTTGAACGTCTCAAGAATGAGAAGAAAAAGGAGAGCGGTGCGGAACTCCAGTATCCGCTGCGCAGCGTCGCGCTGATTTCCGAGCACTGGCGTTTCTACCCCGATACGATGCTCGCATCGCACGTGATCGGATTCCTCAATACCAGGCAGGAGCCGCAGTACGGGGTGGAGCGGACGTTCGATCCGCAACTCCGGGGCCTGGAAGGGCTGATCACGACTGTCAGCGATGTCAGCAAAAACCAGATCCTCGGCGCCGGGCAGACCATTCGCGATCCCAGGGACGGCGATACCGTGATCCTGACGATCGATCGCACGATCCAGAAGCAGCTGGAAACCACCCTCCAGGCGGCGGTCGACCGCTACCAGGCCGACAGTGGTCAGGCGATCGTGATGGATCCGTTCTCGGGCCGCATTCTCGCCATGGTCAACGCTCCTCTGTTCGGCAGTAATAACTATGCGGACGTCTCTCGAAAGGAGCCCATCGTCATCAGTCCGGACGCGCGCAAGAAGATCGTCGTCGAAATTTTCAACCCCGACACGAACACCCGCGTTGTCCGCGACTACATCGATGGCGTCTTCACGGCTTCCGGACGGTCGCTCATGAGCGAGAAATATCGCAAACCTCTCGAAGAATTGGAGAAGAAGTACCATCTGCGCGATCTCGCGCGCTACTACTTGCTCATCGGCGAGTATCTTCGACGGGAAATATTTCCCACCGGTGACCCCGGAGTATGGATGAAGTACCGCAACAACATCGGCTTGGGGGCGTACCTCAACCGCACCGTTCAGGAAATCTACGAACCGGGTTCTGTTCTGAAGCCGATCACCATGGCCATCGCGATCGATCAGGGTGAAGTGACGCCGTCCGATACCTACGACGACACCGGTCCGGTGCTCGTTGACGAGTACAAGATCAACAACAACGAATTTCGCCATTACGGCAACGTCACCATGACCAACTGCCTCGAACTCTCGATCAACACGTGCATGACGAGTGTGTCGTTCAAGCTCGGCGCCAAACTCTTCCACGGCGCGCTCGACCGCTTCGGTTTCGGCAAGATCACCAGCATTGAGCTCGAAGACGAGCTGCCCGGTGAAATGCGCCCCTGGCGCGAATGGTCCAGGACGCTCCTTGCCACCACCGCGTTCGGCCAGGGACTTTCCGCGACGCCGCTCCAGGTGATCACCGCGTGGTCGGCGCTCGCAAACGGCGGCAGGCTCCTCAAGCCGATCATCATCGATTCGGTGGTCCACCCCGACGGATCGACCGACGTCTCGCAGCCGAGAGTCCTGGAGCAGGTCATTACCCGACAGTCATCGGAGACGATCACGGCGATGCTCATCAGCTCCGGCACCAAGGGCTTTGCGAAGGCCGGCAAAAACAAGGGCTACCGCATTGCGGGCAAAACCGGCACCAGTCAGATCGCCGGTCCCGGCGGCAAGTACGAGACGGGCACGGGCTCGACCGTCGCCACCTACGCGGGCTTCGCCCCCGTCGACCATCCCCGGTTCGTCATCCTCGTCAAAATCGACCGTCCCAAGAACGTCATCCACGGCGCGACGGCCGCGGCCCCGGTCTTCAAGGAGATCTCGGCGTTCTTGTTCAAATATTATGGGATTCCGCCGGATGAGAAATAAGAGGTTTTTTGACGATGAGATGTAACACGATGATGCATTCGTCGTTTTTCCGTCTGCTCGTTCATTGCATAGAAAGGGGTGGCCGAAGAACGCTGTCCACGGCGTAAGGCGCGGCGTGCACCGAGGCATCGGAAGCGCCGGCTGATGTCACATTATCCCATTCCAGTGGATGACATCTTGTGGGTGAAGACCGGGAGTCGCGCTCCGGTCCGGAAAGCCCCG
>CAYJTW010000040.1:4807-6258 GCA_964373225.1 uncultured Candidatus Peribacteria bacterium | reverse complement strand
TTGATCGCGCTCTCCAGCGCCATCGGGTAGTTCCAGCTCTTGCCGATGATGTAGAGGTCGTTATGCTCTTGGATGTTCCCGGCCAGCGTCTCCAGACGCTCGACGAAGCGCGGGTTGAGCATGTCGTTGATGGCGGAGGCTGTTTCGAGGAGCAGTGTCTTGCCTTCTTTGAGCCGCTCCGCGAGCGCGTACGCGATCAGCAGGAGCACCGCGAGTTGTCCCGTTAATGCCTTCGTCGAGGCGACCGCGCGCTCGGGCCCGGCGTTGATGAGCAGCGTGTAATCGGCTTCGCGGTCGATCGTCGAGCCTTCGACGTTCACGATCGCGAGGACTTTGGATCCTTTATCGCGCGCGACGCGCATGGCTTCCAGCACGTCCGCCGTCTCACCGCTCTGGCTCACGACGATCAGGAGACTTTCGGGCTTGAGGAAGTGGTGGAAGAGCTTGAACTCGCTCGCCGGCGCGAAGTTCACGTGATGCTCCGCAATCACGGAGAAGAAGTACTCCGCTGCCATGCAGGCTTTGGCCGCCGTGCCGCAGCCGACGAGGAAGGTCCCGCGCGCGCGGCGGATCGCTTCCGCAATCGTTCTGATTTCTCCTTCATCCTGATTCACGGCCCGTGCGACGCTGTCTTTTTGATCCATGATTTCTTTGAGCATGAAGTGCTCAAAGTCGCCCTTCTGCGCCTGCTCGATCTGGTAGCGGATCGAGATCTCGCGCTTTACGCGCATCTCTCCGGTTTTGATATCGCTGAAGGTGATCGTCTTGCCGTCGGTCGCCGCCATTTCGCCGTCATCCAGATACTGGACGATGCGCGTGTGCTTCATAAACGCCGGGATATCAGAAGCAATGAAATAACCTGATGGACCAGCAGTATCTTTTGTCCCTTGTGTTCCCTCTGTCCCCTTCTCTACACCAATAATGAGCGGTGATCCCGTCCGGGCGGCGACGAGCATGTTCGACTCGGTGTGCAGCGCGAGGATCGCGTAACGACCTTCGAAGTGCAGGCACGCAGCGCGGACGGCCTGCGCGAAGTCGCCGGTCTTCTTCAGTTCCTCTTCTATAAGGTGCGGGATCACCTCGGTGTCGGTCTCGGATTGGAACGTGTGTCCTTTCGCTTTGAGGTCTTTGCGGAGTTCCAGATAGTTCTCGACGATGCCGTTGTGAACGACGGCGATGTTACGGTCCTCGCTCAGGTGCGGGTGGGCGTTGCGTTGTGTGACCCCTCCATGCGTTGCCCAGCGTGTGTGTGCGACCGCCAGCGAACAATCCTGCCCGAAGTCGGAGCCCTGGACGTTCCCAATCGGCCCGATGTCCTTTTCGACAGTCAGTTCTTTTCCGCATTTACACGCGATGCCCCACGAGTCGTAGCCCCGGTATTCCAGGTTCTTGAGGCCCTCGATGGCGATGACGCCGGCGTCGGTGCGCTTTCCCACGTATCCGAAGATTCC
>CAYJTW010000040.1:0-4707 GCA_964373225.1 uncultured Candidatus Peribacteria bacterium | reverse complement strand
CCCATCCTCCCCTCTACCCTTTCCCGGCTCCTATGCCCATCACCTCCTCCGCCATCAAGGCCGCACGCCAGAACGAAACGCGACGTATTCGTCGCCAACCGTTCAAAACGCAGATGAAGACGATGATCCGTACCTTCACCGATCTCATGACGGCAAAGAAGATTGCCGAGGCGACTGCACTGCTCCCCAAAGTCCAGAAGGCGATCGATACTGCCGCCAAAAAGAACATCATTCACCGCAACAACGCGGCGAGGAAGAAGTCATTGCTGGCGAGGATGGTTGCCCCGAAGAAGTAATTGGAGAGAACATGCTCGTTAATTCGTTAATTGGTTAATTCGTGTTTCGTCATACGAGTTAACGAATTAACGAGTTAACGTGTCAGGGAAAATGATATCCTCGCTTCATGCGTACCCTCGCCCTCGACGTTGGAACCCGAAGAACCGGTGTCGCGTACCTGGATACGGACACTGGCATCCCCCTCCCCCTCGATACCCTCACGCACGTGTCGGAGAGTGCGCTCGTCGATGCGGTGCTGGAGATCGTGCGCACCCGGAAGATTGATCGCGTGATCGTCGGACTTCCACTGCTGCCCTCGGGAGACGAAGGCGCGCAGACACGCGTCAGTCGCACCATCGGAGACGCGATTGCACGGGCGGGTGTTGCTGTGGAGTACGGAGATGAGCGATACACGACGCCTGGCGGAAAGACCCATAAACATACTGTTACAACGAGCGAATTTGACGGGGATGCGGCAGCCGCCTGCGAGCTCTTAAATGGACTGAAAACAGGGAAATGAGACAAACAATCGGATATTGACATTAGTAGATAAATTATCTAATGTAACTTATCCAGCTCCTTGGAAATCACCCCCGTTCTCCCAAGTTCCACTTGAGAAATGAGACGAGCCGAGACGCGTGTACGAGTCAGTAAGAAAACTCCCGCATCCGTCAGGGCTGAGCGTGAAGTGTCAGAGGAACTTTACTTCATCGCTCCAGAATATCTGCAACGTCTTGTCCATCGAAACCACTCGCGGAACTTTTGCTTCTGTCAATGTTCTGGTAGAACAAAGGTTGATTTCCCCAAGTCCCCTCATGCCCACAGCCACGCTCCCCTCTTCCCCTTCCCCGTCCATGCAAGCAACCGGACCAACATTGTCGCTCAACCTGCAGGAAATCCTGGGCAATTTGTTCATGGTGTTGACGGAGAAAGAGGTGACCGTCATCAAGAAGCGTTTCGCGCTCTTCGGGCAGGGCAAGCAAACACTCGAGAAGATCGGCAAACAGTTTAAGGTGACGCGCGAGCGCATCCGGCAGATCGAGAGCATTGCCTTGAGTAAGTTGAAGAGAACAGTGCGCACCACCCGCCTCGACGAGGTCAACGAAATGGCCAAAGGGATCCTCCGCCTCCATGGCGGTTTGATGCGTGAGGACGAACTGGTCAGCCAGGTCCTCAAGCGCATCCAGGGCGCGACCACCGTCGACGGCGCGGTGCTGCGCCTCTCCTTCTCCATTGATGCCGAGCTCAGTAGCGAGGCCCGCACCCCGACCTTCGTGCCGATGTGGCGCCTGGCGTCCCTCTCCGGCGACGATGTGTCGCTGATCGTCGAGAGCATGGTCAAGATCCTCAAGAAGCGCAAAACCTGCATGAAGCACGACGAGATCGTCTCCGCCATCCAGGCCCTCAATCTCTTCAAGGACCGCGTTCCCTCCGCAGAGCTCATCGGCAGCTGCCTGCGGATCGACGAGCGCCTCAAAGAAATTGATGAAGGCTGGGGTCTCACCGAGTGGCGCTTCGTCCGCCCCCGCTCTATCCGCGATAAAGTGGAGATCATCCTCAAGAAGTCGGGCGAGCCACTCCACTTCATGGAAATCGCCAACCGCATTCGCGAGGCGCGTTTCGACCACAAGAACGTCACCGTCCAGGCCGTCCATAACGAGCTGATCCGCTATCCGCAGTTCGTCCTCGTCGGCCGCGGGCTGTACGCTCTGCGCGAGTGGGGCTACGAGCCGGGCACGGTGGCCGATGTCATCGAACGCATCCTCAAGGCCAAAGGACCGCTCAGCAAAAAAGAGATCATCGTCGAGGTCGGCAAGCAGCGCACCGTCAAGGTGGGCACCATCAGCCTCAACCTCCAGAAGATGCCCTACTTCGTCCGTGTGGGTCGCGCTGTGTACGCGTTCGATGGAGCGAAGAAGGCGTAGGCTCATCCCTCGATACGCTCGCCCGCGGGCGAGCTACTCGGGATGAC
Source organism: uncultured Candidatus Peribacteria bacterium (assembly GCA_964373225.1). Lineage (GTDB taxonomy): Bacteria > Patescibacteriota > Gracilibacteria > Peribacterales > Peribacteraceae > JABFSS01. The sequence continues at coordinate 2,459 of CAYJTW010000040.1, read as the reverse complement.
AGGGATTGCCATCTCGTGTAGAAAATTGCGGAGCAATTTTCGTAACGAGGGACGGAATGACAGGAACTCAGTACTCCTCTCCAAAACGTTGGGCATTGAGAGCGGCAATGTCCATGCTCTGTTGTGATTGCATATTTCTGGTAGCTTCGATGATCGCAGCGGCGGGGTCCAGTTTCTCTCTTTCGTGATAATCCTTGGCAAGTTCTACAAGATCGGAACTCAATTCTTCCTTCAGTGCTTCCCATTGCACGTTCTGCATGCCACTCAACCTCTGAGCAATATCGAATACCCGGCCTCCTACTTCCAAGAACAGTCGCTTACCTTCCGGTGTATTCGCGTCCAAATTCATACGGGCGCATGCTACCCTTCTGCTCTGTTGTGAGCAACTTTCTCATGCCGCCTCGAGCACCGCAATGCGCGTTTCCATCTCTTGTTGATTCGTAATAAATGACGTGTGGTTTTGATGGACTTGTAATCGCAGTCCTTTCACGTCGGATTTTACTTCGGTGAGATCGACTGAAAGCTTCGTAACCTTTTGATCAATACCATCGACTCTCTGTTCAAGACTTGTCAGGTTTTTGCTCAGAAGAGGAATTTCCTTCACGAGCATCTGGAGCATCGCCGTATTGCTCATCATCGGCTGGCCGTCTTCGTCGTAGGTGCGGGGCATAGGTGATTGGAGAACGTGATCGTACTCTGCCCCTCCGGTTTTTTCCTGAAAATCCCTCGCCAGGAAGATTCTTTTCCAGTGTTCTGATTTATGGCTTCGGGAAGAGGGAAATTCAGTTCCACGGGGTCGTGGAACATTTTCGCGATCCATCTGATACCCTGCCTCTATGAAGGCAAAATTGCTCCTGTTGCTGACTGCGGCACTTCTCCTCGCCAGTTGTTCAAAGAACACGGAATTCCCGATTCCCGACGGCGTCCAGACCGTCCGCGCCGTGCTCAAGCCCGTCCCCTTCTCGCTCAAACGCCGGGGCACCCACGCGCTGATCGGAGCGGACGGGAAAATGGCGGCCTACGCCGAGAGCACGGTGGTCAATCTCCACGCGCTCGAAGGTCGCGCGGTGGAGTTGCAGGGAATATTTGAGAAAAATACGGACCTCTCCGCTCTGCCTGTCCTCGTCGTGCAGAAGGTGCTCAGCAGCGGTGACGAGGAACTGAGGCCATGGGCGATTCCCGCGCTTGGCATGTCCCTTGCGCTTCCCCGCAGCTGGAAAGGATCCATCAAGGGCTCGTCGGCCCTGTTCACGGCGTCCGGCTTCACAGCGCCGGTTCTGAGCATTTCTATCGTCCCTAGCCCCAACCCTAGCCCTCTTGCCCTCCGAAGTCCGCCGAAGGCGGACGAAGGCGGGAGCCCTCTCTACGGTCCCCTCCCCGTTCCGGCATCAGACTCTTCTCCGGAATTCCTCGTCGTCGCAAACCGAAAGGCAATTGCCGCGCTGAAGACAGATTCCTGGACGGTACGCATTCTTCCGTCCGCCACGGAAGGCAAACAGCACGTTTTGGTCTTCGCCATCCGTTCCGATCTCCCCGCGGATGGGCAGCTCCAGACGTATCGCAAAATTCTTACGTTGATTCAATTCACATCCGGCGGCGCATCATCGCGCGCTGCGTCTTCCGTACTGTCAAAGAGATCGTCAGCTGCGGCAACAGGATCCACCGGATCGTCCCGCGCAGACGGTGACGGCGCCCCGTGCGGCGGCGCTGCGGGAATTCTCTGTCCATCGGGCTTGTATTGCAGGATTACTGATCCTGTCGGTGAATCGGGCGTGTGCTCCAAAAAATGATCAGGAAATGTTCCACAGACCCGTGGAACATCGATGGTGTATGAATGTACACCACAACAGTTTTTTATAGTGTGCAAGATCATTGTTTTGACACTGTTTGCAAGAAATATATGATTTCAGTGTACATTCGTACACCAAAGGTTCCTCCACCATTGTTCCGAGGCCTCCTTTCCACTCCCATTCCCCCCTCCTAGTATGCCGAAGACGTCATCCTCTTCCACCGCTTCCATTATGCTTCGCGACATCTCAGCACAAGCTGCGACCGCAAAAACGATCACCGCAAGGCCGTCGTCATCTCCTGCGCACGGTAAGACGGCAGCAACAGCTGCAAAAGCAGATGCGCAATCCGTCAAAAATGACTCCATTAAAGACGCGCTCAGCCAGATCAAAAAGAAGTATGGCGACGGCGCGATTCTGCAGATGGGCGATATTTCCGGCATGAACATTGAACGGTTTCCGAGCGGCTCTCTCGGGCTTGATATCGCTCTCGGTGGCGGTATGCCCAAGGGGCGCATTGTCGAAATCTACGGGCCGGAATCGTCGGGGAAAACCACGCTCGCGCTCCACAGCCTCGCGCAGGTGCAAAAAAAAGGCGGCCGCGCCGCGTTCATCGATGCCGAGCACGCGCTCGATCCGCAGTATGCGAAGAGAATCGGCGTCGATATCGAC
>CAYJTW010000039.1:0-9371 GCA_964373225.1 uncultured Candidatus Peribacteria bacterium | reverse complement strand
TCCCCCGGACATGACCGCACAGAAAGCTTCAGGCTCCCCGGAGCCCGTACAGGGCAAGGGGAACGATTTTTTGAATTTACCAGAGATCAAAACCATTCTCCTCCTCGGCTCGGGCGCGCTGAAGATCGGCGAAGCGGGAGAATTCGACTATTCGGGCAGCCAAGCGATCAAAGCGTTCAAGGAAGAAGGCAAGCGCGTGGTGCTCATCAACCCCAACATCGCGACCAACCAGACAAGCTGGGGACTCGCCGACGCCGTGTACTTTCTGCCGGTGACCCCCCACTTCGTCGAGAAGGTCATCGAGAAGGAGAAGCCCGACGCGATCGCGCTGAGCTTCGGTGGGCAGACAGCACTCAACTGCGGCGTCGCGCTTGATAAGGACGGTACGCTGAAGAGGCACGGCATCGTCGTGCTCGGAACGCCGGTGGATAGCATCAACAAGACCGAGGATCGCGTGCTCTTTAATGCCGAACTGAAGTCGATCGGTGTCGACGTGCCGCGGTCGAAAGGCTGCGTATCGATGACGGAGGCGGTCGACGCCGCAAAGATCATCGGCTACCCGGTGATCATCCGCGCGGCGTTCGCGCTCGGCGGCAAGGGCAGCGGCAGGGCGGGCAGTGAGGCAGAACTGCGCGACATCGTCAAAATCGCGTTCGTCGAGAGTCATCAGGTCCTTGTGGAGGAAGACCTGACCGGGTGGAAGGAGATTGAGTACGAAGTCGTGCGGGACCGCGCCGATAACTGCATCACGGTCTGCAACATGGAGAACGTCGATCCGCTCGGGATCCACACCGGCGAATCCATCGTGGTCGCGCCGAGCCAGACGCTGGATAATTTCGAGTACCAGATGCTGCGGTCAATCTCTTTGAAAGTGATCCGGCACCTGAAGATCGTCGGCGAGTGCAACATCCAGTTCGCGCTCGACCCGCGCTCGCGGAAGTACCGGGTGATTGAGGTGAATGCGCGTCTGAGCCGGAGTTCCGCGCTCGCCTCCAAAGCAACCGGCTACCCGCTGGCGTTCGTCGCAGCAAAGCTCGCGCTCGGCTCCACGCTGCCGCAGCTGCGTAACGCCATCACGCAGGTGACGTGCGCCGACTTTGAGCCGTCGCTCGATTACGTGGCGGTGAAGATGCCCCGGTGGGATCTGCAGAAGTTCCGGTTTGTCTCTGACCAGGTGACGAGCGAAATGAAGTCGGTCGGCGAAGTGATGGCGCTCGGCAGAACGTTTGAAGAAGCGCTGCAGAAAGCCATCCGCATGCTCAACATTGGCGCCGACGGACTCTACCCGGTGCCCTTCGCGTTCACCGACATCAACAGGGAAGTGAAGCGCCCCACACCGCGCCGACTCTTCGCCGTTGCAAAAGTGCTCGACGGCGAATGGACGCCGGAGGAAGTCTCGATTGCGACCGGCATCGACCGGTGGTTCCTGCAGAGCATTCGCCGGTGCAGCACAGTCGCGAAAGAACTCTTCCAGTCGAAATCGTCCACGCTGAGTCCCGACCTCCTGACACGGGCGAAGCGCCACGGATTCTCGGACAGTACCATCGCGACAATTCGTGACGAAGACATGGAGGAGATCCGCAGCAAGCGCCTGAGCTGCGGCATCGTCCCCGTCGTGAAGCAGATTGATACACTCGCGGGAGAGTTCCCGGCCCAAACGAATTACTTGTACATGACGTACCACGGAACGGAACACGACGTGACGTTCTCGTGGATGGGTACGGGGACGGGCTCGGAAAGAAAAAAACTTTATCCGTCCCCGAGCCCGAACCCGAGCCCGAATACTTCCGCCGCTCGTCGTGTGATCGTTCTGGGAGGAGGGCCCTATTCCATCGGTTCGTCGGTGGAGTTCGACTGGTGCTGCGTCCAAGCCGCGCACGAGCTGCAGAAGCAGGGGCGGGAGGTGCTGATGGTCAACAGCAACCCCGAAACCGTCAGCACGGATTATGATGAATGTGACTGCCTCTTTTTTGAACAGCTGACCGAAGAACGCGTCCGCGACATCGCCGATCTCACGCGCCCCGAGGGCGTCGTCGTCTCGATGGGCGGCCAGATCCCCAATTCCCTCGCTCCCCGGCTCGCCCGCGCGGGAGTACGCATTCTCGGCACCGATCCGGGCAATATCGACCGCGCCGAAGACCGCAATAAATTCAGCGGACTGCTCGATACGCTCGGCATCGATCAGCCGTCGTGGAAGGAGTTCGCCGACATCACGTCCGCCCGCGCGTTCGCCGAGAGCGTGGGGTATCCCGTCATCGTCCGCCCGAGTTACGTCCTCTCCGGCGCCGCGATGGCGGTGGTCCACAGCAACGCCGACCTGGAGGGGTACATCCAGGAAGCGGCTCTCGTCTCCAAAGATGCTCCGGTCGTGATTTCGAAATTCGAACAGGGCGCGAAGGAAATTGAATTCGACGGCGTGGCGCAGAACGGCAGCGTTCTGCTCTACGCGATCTCGGAACATGTGGAGAACGCCGGCGTGCATTCGGGCGATGCGACAATCGTGCTGCCCCCGCAACGCGTGAATGTCGCCACACTCCGTAACCTCAAAGTGATCGCGAAGAAGATCGCCGGGGCGCTCAACATCAGCGGCCCCTTCAATATTCAGGTCCTCGCCCGCAGCAACCACCTGAAAGTGATCGAGTGCAACCTGCGCGCGAGCCGAAGCTTCCCGTTCGCGAGTAAAGTGACGGGCGTGAACTTCGCCGTGCTTGCGACCCAGGCGCTCCTCGGGGTCGCACCACCCGCTGAGCGCTATCAGACGGTGGATCTCGACCACGTCGCCGTAAAAGCGGCGCAGTTCAGCTTCAGCCGTCTCAAGGGTGCCGATCCGCGGCTGGGAGTCGAGATGGCCAGCACCGGCGAAGTTGCGTGCTTCGGCTGGAACGCCGAGCAGGCGCTGCTGCTCTCGATGCTCGCCGTCGGCTTCCGCCTGCCGCAGAAGAACATTCTCGTGACCGTCGGCCGGCTCGAAGACAAAATCGATATGCTGTCCTCAATCCAGGAACTGCAGCGACTCGGCTTCTCCTTTTTCGCAACCGAGCGCACGCACGAGTTCCTCACGTCGCGCTCTGTTCCCTCCGCGCTGCTGCACAAAGTCTCCGAGCCGCGCAGCCCCAATATTCGTGAGTACCTGGAACAGCGCCGGGTCGACCTCGTGATCAACATCCCCACGCACACGGGCAGCGACGAGCAGACCGACGGCTACTATATCCGGCGTCTCGCCACGGACCACGGGATTCCGCTCATCACCAACGTGCAGCTCGCCAAGCGCCTCGTCGAGGCAATGGCGGCGGAGAAAGTCGAGGATCTTCCCATACTAAGTTGGCCGGGGGTATTGGAACCACGCTGAGGAGTCCAAAGATTCCAAAGAGTCCAAGGACCAGACGGACTGCGAGAATCGCACACTCTCACCGTTTCACTGCACCCTTGCCAACTCGTCCTTGGAATCCTTGGACTCCTCGGAATCCTCTCCGAGCATATTGCAACTCCCACAGAAGCCCGTAGAATACCCCAGCTCCCACTATGCCCGACGACGACATCCTCCTCACCGACGACACCGACCCCGCCGATCCTATCGGATCATCCGCGGACGACGATGACCAGACGCTCGTAACCAAGGAAGGTCTCAAGAAGCTCAAGGACGAACTTGAGCACCTCAAGACCGTCCGCCGGGCGGAAGTCGCCCAGCGCCTGCGCGAAGCGATTTCGTACGGTGATCTTTCTGAAAACTCTGAATACGAAGAAGCGAAGAACGAACAGGCATTCGTCGAAGGCCGGATTCTGGAACTCGAGGGCAAAATCAAAAACGCCAAGATCATCAGCGACAAGAAAGAATCCCGGAACAAGGAAGTCGAGATCGGCTGCACGGTGATGTTGCAGAATATCACCGATGGCGATGAGGCTGAGCGCTACACGATCGTCGGTTCCACCGAAGCGGACCCCCTCGACCACAAGATCAGCAACGAGTCGCCGATCGGCAAAGCGGTCCTCGGCAGGCTGAAGGGCGACAAGGTCGAGATTCAATCTCCCTCGGGAGTGATTGAGTACGAGATTGTTGCTGTGGCGTAGTTCCTAATATTCTATTATTCTAGTACTCTGTTTCCGCATGCCCGACCCCACTCCCCCACCCCCGCCCGCCCAGGGGCAAACAACAGGCCTCCAGATCCCTCCCGAGGTCGCAGCGAAGTTCGGCGATCTTCTGGAGCTGATCAAAAAGTCCGAAAGTATGAATGACGAGGAGCGGCAGTACTGGATCAACATCCTGCCAATCATGACCCCCGAGCAGATCCAGAATCTGCGCGACATTCTGGAGAATGAACGCAAGCAATTGGCCGCGATCGATTCCAAATACCAGACCGAGATCGAGAAACTCGGTCAGGCGGAGGTCGTCAAGCAGACGGAGGAGGAACGCCGGAAGCGCCGTGAGCAGCGCACCGGCAAAGAAACGGCCCACAAGCAGCAGGAAGACCAGGCGGCGGACGATATCCTCAAGCAGATCGAGGATGGGGGATCGACGAAGAAGGCAACATAAGGTATACTATTCTGTATGCCCGAGGCGAATACCCCGAAGAGTATCGGAGGCAGTACAGACAAAAAAGAAATGCCAGATTCAGTGAATCGACGCGGCTTTCTGCGTGCGGTTGGTGGCTTGTTCAAGACAGGGGCAATGGCGGCGTTACTGCTGGCAAATGAGGGACGTCCAGAACGCGATGATCCGCTTGAACCCATCTGGAGAAAACTCGAAAATGACCGCATTCCGGGAGCGACGAGACTTGTGGAGATCAAACGTGTCCGGGGCGCGCAGAAAGGATTCATCCACATCAGCCAGCAGCATTCCCTCAGCGACCGGCAGCGGCTGCATCTGAATATTCGTGAACAGCCGGGGGAAAGAGAAAAGACGATCCGAAGCCAGCGGAACGTCGAATCCGTCATCCTCCATCTCAAGACGACGTACGGCCTGCAAGGAGTGATGCTCGAAGGTACGACTCCATCGGTGATTGAGCAGCTCAATCGCCTGCGCGACACGCATATCGCCACCGTCAACAGATTCCGGACGGAAGTGCTGCAAAGCCGTCAAAAAAGACTGGGGCCAGTCCGCAACGACGCTGCGAGGATTGCCGCAAGCGATGAAGCGGATACCGCGCGCATACGGGAATGCGAAGCACGTCTCACTGTGGAATACTTCCGCAGTTCCGGGGCAATTTTCCGGGATTTTGAGCATACGCTCGAATTCATCAACCTCCAGCAGCGGATGACCGAACTGGGAATGAGTGTCGACGGGGAAATATTCGTCCTGCGCAATCACCCAAACGATGCTGAGCGATTGGCAGAAGCGCGTGCAGTACGCAAAGAACGAGAAGCCGCGTTTCAGCGACAGGCAGACGTGATCTGGTACGCCTTTGAAGGGGCATCGATCAAACTCCACTTCGAGGGGAAGATTGATCTGTACCCGGTGGCGAGCGACGCGTTCATGGAGGAGAACACCCGACGTCTGTTCGACTCCAAAGGATCCGACCGTCGGGCGTTGAAGGACGACCGTGAAGATGAAGCCATCCACATTGCAGCGGATATCGATTCGCCGCTCGTCGTGGGAGCAACCTTCGGTCGTGATCACCTGTTCCAAGGAGGCGAGGAAGACGACGATAACATCGACAAATGGAATCGCGCACATCCGGAAAAAAAGCTCTGGCTCGCCGTCATCGACACGATCGATTAAACTCTCGCGCCTTCCTGCAACCCGCAACACCGCACAATCAATTCATCAATCAACGCCACCAACTCCTGCGACGCCTCCCCCGTCGCGCGGTAGCCGCCGGTTTTGAGATCGCGATCGCTCTCGACCGCCCAGGAGATCAGATCGCGCACTGCATTGACCGGAACATTCTGCGCCATCGGCAGGAGCATTTTCGCGGTCGGGAACGGCACGCCGGCCATGGAGGCGATTTTTGCGGGATTGCGCTGCCCTTCGGCGGCGCAGAGCGCGACTGCAGCCAGACACCGGGTAAGCCAGAGAAGGAAGTTCCACAGTGAGTGGGAATCTTCTCCCGCCCGGAGGAGCGTCTGAGCATACCGAAGCGCGCCCGGAAGATCGCCATTCGCCATCAGAGTCGTGAAATGCCACACTTCCTGGTCGCCGGACGGAACGGCAAGTAGGCGGACATGCTCGGAGCTGATGCTCTTCCCTGTCAGAGCGAGCTTGTCGAGCTCCTGCACGAGCATGTCCTGATTTTCCCCGACCGTCTGCAGCAGCAGATCCGCGGCGGCCGGCTCGAGTGCCGACCCTCTCTGCGCGCACTCGCGCTGCATCCACTCCTGGAGCATCTTTCCGCGAACGGGTGCGAATTCCTTCACCGTCGCGATCGTAAGCAGGTGCTTGAGACCGCCAAGGCGCTTATCGGGTGCCGGGTCAGTGAACAGGAGCACGCAATCGGGATGAACGGACTGGAGCAGTACCTGCATTTCCTCTTTGGAAAGACGTGGAACTCCCTGCACGACGACGAGGCGTTTGCCCGCAATGAAGGGACTGGCACTCACCTCATCGAGGAACGCACGCAACGAAACGGATGATCCGTCAATCTGTAACGCATTCTCCGCACCATGCTTTGCCGTGAACTGCACAACCCAACGGCTCTTCTCCTGTCGCAGAGCGAAGGCATTTTCGCCGGTAAACAGGAAGATATTTGGCACCCGGAGAATCTAGCAGAAAAGAAGAACATATTTCGGCAAAATCTGAGCGATAGTCAAACAGGCGAGGATTGAGAGAAATACACTTTTCGGCTATAATAATGAGATTTATGAACAAGAAACCAACACGAAGAATCTTCACGGCAACGATGCTTCGCACCCTGGGTCTCGGGATGCTCTGCGCCGTCGGCGCATTTGCGATGGGCATCCAAACCGCGGGCGACGTGCATCCGTTTGCGACAAGTGAAGCGGCGCTGCAGGAATTCGTTCGTGGCAACGCGGGAGATGTGAATGACGATGGGAAAATAGACGCTGACGACGCGTACCTGCTCTATCAATTTGCGCAGGGCCTCGAGACGCCGTCACCACGACAGATCAAAACCGGCGATACCAACGGCGATGGAAAACTGACAGAGAGTGATTTGGGGTACGTCCTGCGCCACCTCTCCCTCCGGTAACCATGTTCAAAAGCCCGCGCCTCCCCCGACGGCTCGTCTCCTCTCTCGTACTCGCGGGAATGACCGCACTGCTTGTGCCAGGAAGTATTTCGGCCCAGGAAAATGTGCCGATGGTGTTTCTCCGCCCGCATTGTGAACAGACGGACCAGACTCTCTGTCCGGTCTTCGATGTGCAGGATCCGGCGACGCTGATCACGCCAAAACTGAACGCAGGACAAAGCCTCGATATGGATGTCGTTCTCTGGAACCCGACATTGGAAGCGATCAGCAAAATCCGCATCTGGATCTCGTACGATGCCGAGACGCTCGAGGGGGGCACCATCGTCGTGACCCCTCTCCTCCCCACCGTCACTCCCGGAGAGGCGGATTTCGTGGCTCTCTCAGGCTACGCGAAGATCGCTGCGGCAGCCGAGCCGGGCAAAGAACCTGCAGACGCACTTCTACCGGTTGCTCGACTGACGTTTGCCGTGAAACCGGGAGTCACCGTCGCCGGGACGCCGCTCAGTTTCTACGACCAGCGGAGCAGTACGGACGGACACACGTTCGTCTCGACGGTGAGATCACCGGGTCAAAATCTGCTGATGGCACCGCTCGGAACGCTTCTGGTACAGTTTTCAAACCCCGTTGCACCGGCATCATCGTCAGCCGCCGCCAGCGTGAATTCGTCTTCGGTCGCGTCATCCCCGGCATCCACATCCTTTGCGACCATCCAGGTCCAAAACGTCCGCACCGGAACCAAAGACCAGCTTCTCTATGTGACGTGGGACGGACTCAACCACCCCAGGCTCCAGGGCTACAACGTCTATTTCGGGACGCTCCAGGGCCGCTACCTGCAGCGCCGCAGTGTCTCGCTCGCGGCACGCGGTACGATCATTCGTGACTTGCCCGCGGGAAAAACCTACTACGTCGCCGTGCGCGGCGTGGATGACGGCAACCGGGAGACGGCCTTCAGCGCAGAGGCGTCCGTGGAAATCGGCAATCCCGCAACGGCATCGTCGCCCATCATCGGGGCGCTCGCCGCGATTGAAGACGGGATGGTACAGGAAATCGCTCCACCCAATCCCGTTGAACATCCCGTGCGCCCGCTCGAAGCGGGCGTGCCGGGGAAGGCCGGATCCCCCTCGGGCTTTCTCCTGCTCCTCCTCGGCTCCGCCGCCGTAGGCACCCTGCTCGCCGTGCGCCGGCAAGTGATCGCCGCAAAAAAACTTCCTCTATGACCGATCTGCACCCCCACTGGCATTCAACCGGCGACGATGACGTCACCGCCCGCAGAATCTCTCCGGCTCCCGTATCGGCCGCCGCACATGGCCCGGTCCGGGTCTCCGTGCGTCCGGCGTCGCGCCTGCCCGGTGCGGTGGTCGGCATCCTGGCCTTTTCGCTGATCGGATTCACCGTCGCCGGCGGATGGCAAGCGATGAATGCGCAGGTCAGTGGAACCGGAGGGAGCGCCGTAGGCTCGTCACTGTCCGCCGGACCGTCGGCTGTGCTCCCTGTCATTGAAATTCGGATCACCGGCACGACCGGCTTCCAGCCCGCAAGTGTCACCGTCAAGCCGGGACAGACCATCACCTGGATCAACGACCAGTCGATTCCCCACATTCTCACGTCGCAAACGCTCCGGGACGGCAGCGGTGCGTATCTGAACACGCCGGCAATCTTCCCCGGCAGCAGAGAAAGCTTCACGGTCGGAAGAAATGAACCGGATCGGGAGCACGCGGTGAATTCCGCCACAGACCAGACGCTCCGCGGAACGATCATCGTGAGTCGCATTGAACAGTCGATCTCCTCCTCCAGGAAAACCGGTACATTCGGAGGTCTCAATGATGTCAATCTGCCGTCCGGCCAGGGGTCCTCGAAAAAGAAGACAACCGTGAAATCGTCCTCGTCGAAGAGCACAAAAAAACCCTCCACATCCGCGTCCAGGACGTCTTCACCGTCCTCGGGGCAGCCCGCGACAGCTGCGGGAAGCGCCGGCAGCGCATCGGGTCTTCCTCCGACGCCGGCGGTCGATACCTCCACCCAGGTCTTTCCGCCGGGTCAGAGCAACGGCGCGACATTGGATACATTCGCACCACCTCAAACGACCGAGCCGATCGGCTCCGCTCCCGAGAACTCTTACCCACCCGTGACGCCGCAGCCGCTGGAGCAGCCGCACACGGGGCCGGGGCTCTGGGCCGTCTTCGCCATCAGCATCGCACTCGTATGGTTTGGGACACGAAAGTACTTTGT
>CAYJTW010000038.1:0-9489 GCA_964373225.1 uncultured Candidatus Peribacteria bacterium | reverse complement strand
TTGATACATTTTCGTTCCATGGATAGAACAGAGGAATAGAGAATTTATAGCGATAATTGGGCTGCAAAGCCTAATCCTTTGTGGTAGGGTAAGCTACTGTTCTTCTCCAAGAACAACAGATCCCATGCTGACCGAATACCTCACCAAGCTCGGTTTCAATGACAAAGAGAGCGCTCTCTACCGGGTGCTCGCGGAAGTTGGCGTCCAACCGGCGTCCGTGATTGCGCGGCGCAGCAACCTGGACCGCGTGACGGCGTACAAACATCTGAAGAAACTTGCAGAGAGAGGACTCGTGAAGGTCTACTCACGCGGGGGGGTCCAATGCTTTGGCATTGAAAGTTTTGAAGCGTTGGAATCGTACATCGGCGAACGCGCGCAGAACCTCACGGATCTTCGCAAGCGCTTCCCGATCATCGCGAACGTCCTGCGGTCGCTGCGCGAAGGTGAGCACACGATTCCGCGATTGCAGATCTTCGAGGGCGCCGCGGGCATCAAGGCGCTCTTTCGCGACATGCTCCATGCGGTCAAACAGGAGAAGGTGCGGCAGGTGCGCCTCCTCAGTTCCAACACCTTCGAAGAATGGCTCAGTGACGAGCCGATGAAGCGCGTCGTCACGGGGTTCTTCGACGATCTGCGTACGGCATCTGTCAGCGTCGAGCTCTTCGAAGTCACCGGAGGCCTTGTTCCTGAGCGGCTGCGCAAGCTCTCCGGGAAGGATGCTTCTATACCGGCATCCGTCATCACGCACGGCTCGACGAACATCTTCCTGATCGGGCACACGGTCTATCTGGCCTGCTACAAAGGAACGCAGGTCGGACTCAAGATGACGCAGGCGGAACTGAGCCAGATCTTTCACTTCTTGTTTGATGTGGCGGGGAGGATTAAGGAGTAGGAATCATGAGAGCCCTAAATATCCATGCGTTCCCGTTTGGAGTAATACGATCGTATCCTTGTCTTTGGCGAATAAGACGACCCAGTTCTCACGGATATGCGCATCCCACATACCCTTGAGCACGCCTTTGAGAGGATGTACTTCGTACTTTGCTGGCAACGGCCAGGAAGATTCAGCATCAGCAATGAATTGGTCCAGCAATCGCATATCCCAGCCAGCCTTCTTCCATCGCGCGAAGTCCCGATGAAATCGTTGATCAAACAGGATCTTCATGAAGCGCGCGGATGGCGGATTTTGCGTCCTTGAACGGTCCACGGAAATCTTTCTTATTCAGTTGCTCCAGAAGCCCGTCTTCCACAGTCTTCGGCAGACCACTGCTCGTCACAAATGTGAGAGGGATGGTGTCGCGTAGGGTGATGTGCGTGAAGAACAGCTTGATCGCCCCGCTCACGTCGAGCCCATTGCGTTCGATGATCTTCTGCGCGTCGCGCTTCAGTTTACGGGGGAGCCGGATGTGGATATCGTCGGAGGGGGGAGTGGCCATGTACACAGATTACCACATTGTGGATACACGAGTCAATACACTTCCTTGAGATAGCATTCCTCGCACAAAATCTTCTCCGGCCGGGTCGGCGCATAGGAGGTCTGAATCGCTTTTGCGCATTTTGAACACGCGCGATCCCAGAGTTTGCGGGGATTTCTCAAGAGCATCCTTCTCTTGTGCCGCTCATCGGGGTGGAAGCGGGGGAGGGGGAGATGATTGTCGCGGTAGAAGCGCAGTTCCTGTGAAATAATCTTAAACGGTTTCCTCGTCGCGTCACAGGTAAAGATCTGGTCCGTGAGGGAATCGGGCAATGTCGTAGGATCTCCGGACGGTACCGGCACTACTGTTCCCGTTCCCGCATGCGACGGCAGTTTTTCTTTCCAAGCCCATCCGTTTCCAGTGACGTCATTCTCCTTGAGGGGGAAAGCTTCTTGGGCGGCCGATTCATTGTATGCAAAAGGACTGATCGAGGCCGGGAGAAATTCACCCCATTCGCCGGATGTCTGCATATGCGCGATAATCTTCTGCACGAGCTTCTCGTACTCCTCTTTTGTGTACTGCTTGTTCAGGATGCAGTACTTCTGATGCTTCAATCCGACGCATCCAAAACAGTTATTCGTTCCGAGCATACACAAATAACAATAGAAAAGATCATGAATGCTTTCCACGCATACGCAGCAAAACAGGACATTTTGAATGTTGTGCCCGCAGGATTGTGCTTCGTAGACATGCTCTGCCTTGTCCCCCCAAACGAAATAGTCCATACAGTCCTTTCCGTCACGAACAAGATCGCAATGTCTGCAGTCTCGACAGCCACGGATGTTGTAGCAATCCTTGCAATCCTTGCTTTCGTAGATATAGTTTCCGGAAACATTCTCATTCTGGTTTCCGATGAACGCCCGGCGAGGCAGCGAAAGTTTTTGCGCCTCAAATTGCTTCCACGCCGCATTCATGTGATCGGCATTGAACGCATCAAAACTACTCATGTGCTTGCGATACTGTTCTTCGGTTAATTGCTTGTTGAAGAGGCAGAATTTCTTCTGCCGCAGGCCAGTGGAGCCGAAGCAATTATTGCAGCCGCGGCAGTCGAAGAGAAAGCAGCTGTCCGAACACTGTTTGCATAACTGGCTCCAACGGAGATTGAAACAATTTTCACAATCGACGCACTCGTAACATTGCTGTGAACGGAAGACTTCGGTGCAGTCGACGCAATTCTTGACGAAAAATACCCGATAGCCGTGCATGGAGTCTTCGTTTTGGTCGGCCTCGATCGTCAGATAGCAATTCTTCGACCAGCCGCATTCATTCACGTATTCGCAATTCTGGATACTCTGGACGTTGAGCGCGAGGAGCGGCACGTTTTTGATCAGTTCTTGGAATTGTTCGAAGAACGGTCTGTGGAAATCAAACGGCTTTCCTGCATCGAGCCCGCTCCATCCATCGCCGTACCACGCTTCGTGATGAAACGCTTTGAACGGAGTATCGGGAGAAAATACCGAGAGAATTTTCTTTCCGGTTGCATCGCAAGAACGAAAATACAGCGTGCGTTCATTGCGCCACGTGAGCCGCCGCTGCAGCCGGCAATCGGGGCAGAGCGTGGGCGGGGGAATCGCGATTTTCTTCCCACCAAACTCCGGCGACACCTTGTCGTAGAAGTCGAGATCGCGCTGGTCGATCGTGAAGGTTGCCTGGCACTGAGTGCAGGGGCGCTGCATGCGGCGCAGTCTAGCATGTTTTACATCGGGCGGGAGAATAGAATCCTTCGGCAAGTTGCTGTTCTGCAAATACCAAGACGTCTTCCACACGTCTGCGAATATCATGCACCTGACCGACGATTTCCCAGCGTTCAAGGGGAGAATGCATGACGTTGCCAATCAACTTGTCCCAGATTGTCCGGTCTCGATGAATACAGAGTGGTGCGACATACCGGAGTAATGCCAGAGATTCGTTGCACATGCCAAATCTGATCGGTGCGAAAAGTGACGGTAGACATTGACAGCGCTTGAGGAAGAAGTAGAATAGCATCTACTCCTTCTTCCCTCTCCATACATGGTGGCTCCTGAACAAGAAGTAGCAAGATTACAACAGGAATACCGTACCGATGTTCCTGCATTTCTGGAGTACTTGCCGCGAGTTCTAGGGAATCAACTCGAGGGGAGAGAAATTCTTCACGTACGGGAATTGTGGGATCGCATACAAAAAAATAATGCCAGTGCACGACAACATTTCAGTGTTCCTCTGCGGTACAACAGACAAACATTTTTCGATCTTTTTGAGGATCATCGCCAACAAATCCAACTCTGTTTGAATAATGTCGTCTCAAAATTCACTCATCAGGAAGAGCCTGATGATGTAACGGATGTTGAGCAGACGGGACTGTGCATGGATGCCGGACCAGCTGATGATTGGGAAGGGAAGTAATGCTGTAAAATGCCAGTATGCCCATCTCCCGCGACCGGATCCTGTACTGTGATGACGCTATCCTCGCCGTGAACAAGCTCAGCGGTGAATTGGTGGTGAAGGGATCGGGGAAAGTGCAGAAGCTGCCGCTCCTCGATTTCCTCAAAAAGGACTATCCCGGCATTCATCCCTTGAACCGGCTGGACTACGAGACCTCGGGGATCGTTCTCTTTGCGCGGAACAAGAAGGTGTTGGCCGACTGTCTCGCCTCAAAATTCAGAGGATGGAAGAAGACGTACCGGACGATCATCGCCGGGAGAATGGATCGCGACAGCGGGGAGATCAAGATTCCGTTGCCTGCGCGGAACAAAAGCGAAGGAAACATCCCAGCAACAACCCGCTACAAGGTCCTCCAGCGCTTTGCGAATGCCAGCGACATGGAGGTGGAGATCGAGACCGGCCGCCAGCATCAGATCCGCCGCCACTTTTCGCTGATCAAGTATCCGCTCGTGATGGACGACGTCTACGGCAATGAGAAGTTCAACAGGACGTTCTGCCGGAACACCGGATACCGGAGGTTCTTCCTGCATGCATGGAAGGTCCGCCTCCCGCATCCGGTGACGGGTAAGGAGATCATGATTGAGGCACCGATGCCGAAGACGTTTGAAGAGGTGTTGAAGAAGCTAACCTGATATTCTATGCATATGCGCATCCTCTCGGGCATCCAGCCCTCCGGCATTCCGCACCTCGGCAATTACTTCGGGTACATCAAGCCGAATGTCGATTTGCAGGCGACGGCGGACGTGATGCTGATGATCGCCGATCTGCACGCGCTCACCACCGTGCAGGATCCTGACGTCCTGCGGGAGAATCGTCAGCAGGTGTCGCTCGATCTGCTCGCGTGCGGATTCGATCCCGGGAAGGGAACGCTCTTCTTCCAGTCGTACGTTCCAGAACACACGGAGCTCATGTGGATTCTCTCGACTGTGTCCCCCGTGGGACTTCTGGAGCGCGCAGTCAGCTACAAGGAGAAGGTGGAGAAGGGGATTGCCGCCTCCCTCGGTCTCTTCGCCTATCCCGTCCTGCAGACCGCCGATATTCTCCTTTATCAGGCGGACACCGTTCCCGTCGGCAAAGACCAGAAGCAACATCTCGAAATGGCGCGCGATATCGCAATCAAGTTCAATAACACCTATGGCGAAATGTTCGTCGTACCGCAGGCGATGATCCGTGACGATGTCGCCGTCGTGCCGGGCACCGACGGTCAGAAGATGAGCAAGAGCTACGGCAACACGATCCCCATCTTCGCGTCCGATGCCGCAATCAAGAAAGCCGTGATGGGAATCACGACCGATTCCAAGGGCCAGAATGATCCGAAGGATCCGGATACCTGCATCGTGTATCAGATTCACAAATTGTTCCTCAGTGACCGTGAGCGCAACGCGCTTGCCGACGAATACCGCAATGGTTTGCCCTATAGTGAGGCGAAGAAGAAGCTCCTGCAGACGTGTATGGACTACTTCGCACCGATGCGTACGCGCAGGGCGCAGCTGGAGAAGGGGGGTGAGATCGTCGAGATCATGCTCGACGGGGCGAAGAAAGCGTCTACAATAGCCGCGAAAACGATGCAGAAAGTGCGGAAAGCGACGGGATTGCGATAATAAACAAATTATAGTATAATAGTATCGAACATTCACACCCTCTCCATGAAGACCACGTCGACCCGTTCCGTTGCCCTGTTCATCGCCACGTTCGTGATGGGCACCACGCTCCCGTTCGTCGCCGACCAGATGATGACCGGACTCGCGCTTGGTGACACGTTCACCGGACCCAACGGCGTATCAACAACGCTGCACGTTGCATACACGACGAAAGATCGTGTGGACTACGGCAGGGCCATCGACATTTATAATGTGTACCTGCAGGAAGGGCAGACCGGTCTCATCAAGCCCGACATCAATAACCGCGCGAGCATCGATCTCTATCTCAATAATCCCGGAACGGGAAAAATTCGGGGTGAACCAATCGTGACCGAACCGCTCTCCACCAAGGATTACGTTCCGCCGGAAAAAGACGTGAGTCCCGTCGATACGTTCAGCCAGCAGGAGCGCGCGGCGCTGCTCCGGTCCGAAAAGACCGGCGTGTGCTGGCAGTACAAGGGATTCTCCGCGGGCTACATGCCCCTCTGTCAGAAATTTATCAAAGGAAAAGAGGTCAAGCGCACGACTGGATTCCAGACGGATCTGATCTACACCCGTACGACTGGTCGGGATTTCCTCACGAACGGGGGCATGGCGAGCAGCAAGGTGAGTGCGCCGCTGACGGTCAAAGGCTACGACTACAACGCCACCTCAAGCCGGGCAGCGACACGGAGGCAACTGCGGGGGAGTGCGACATCAAAGTAATGGTGCGTGCGGGTGTTTAGACTATGAATCGAATCATCCTCGCCTCCGCGAGTCCGCAGCGGAAAGTCTTCCTGACAGGTTTAGGACTCACGTTTGTAGGGGCGTTGCATGCAACGCCCCTACAAACGTGAGATTCTGTAGTCTCTCAATTCTTTTCGGGCCTCTCCGGCTCCCGGACATACACGTTCTACGAGACTCCAAAATCTGCCGGAGTGATTCTTGACGAGTCTGTGCGCGAGCTCGTGGATGATCACATATTCGAGGAGGTGGCGTGGTAACTTCAGGAGCGCAGTATTGAGGGTGATGTGGCCGTGGGAGGAGCAGCTGCCCCACTGCGTCGTCATCGGCTTGAGGCGAATGCGGCCGATCGGGACGCGCAGCGTCTCTGCATTGATCTGATGGACCAATGATTCAATTTCCTGCATTTGACCATCGAAGAGGGGGAAAAACGGATCGATCTTCATGCGCGTACGGTCTTTCTGCAGCATCGTCACCATGCGACGGACGAGGCTCTCGATGTGGCGCTGCTCTTCGCGCTCACTCAGGTTCTTCGCGAGACGGATCACGACGGTGTCCTGCTGGAGCACTGCACGAGAGTGGCGATTGCGGGTGCGTTCAATACGGACTGCGGGAGTCATGGTGACGGAAGAAGTGTGCCGGACTGCGTCAGTGCACGGGGAATGTCCTGGATTTTGTGCACGCAGTCCCGCAATGCCATCAGCACGGGGCCGGTTTTGTCGCTGCGGTCTTTGGCCTGGCCGGGACTGGTGAGGCGGTGGAGCGATTCTTCCTGCAGAACGAGGCATGTGCGCGCATCGCGCACTGCTGCGCGGTCGAGGCCTTTTGCGGATTCCTGTTGCCGCAGGGCGTCGATCTTCGCGATCACGTGCGCGATCCATGTGAGTGTCCGGTCGATGCGCACGGTCATCCAGGCATCCCAAAAAGGAAACTCATACTTGGCGTAGAGATTGATCTTCCCTTCGAGCAGTCCCTCTTTGGAGCCGTACACGCCGCTGTCGATCGCGAAGATGA
This sequence comes from uncultured Candidatus Peribacteria bacterium, assembly GCA_964373225.1. Lineage (GTDB taxonomy): Bacteria > Patescibacteriota > Gracilibacteria > Peribacterales > Peribacteraceae > JABFSS01. The sequence continues at coordinate 2,216 of CAYJTW010000038.1, read as the reverse complement.
TCGTCTTGATGGCGTCGCTGAGGGCATCAAGACGCTTGAGCGCTTCGGCACGGACGATCGGGGTGAGACCGGCGGTTCCTTCCAGTTGCGCCCTCTGCTGCGTGAGGAACTCCTTGAAATCGACCAGTTCGGCGCGCTGGCAACGGAGCATTGTTGAGATCAGTGTGGTCTTGTTTGCGCTGCGGATATCGGCGCGGCAGTCGCGGCGCTCCCCGGCGCGTGCGAGATAATACTCGGCGCGCTGCACGCGGAACTGGCCATCAGCCGCTGTTCCCTTCTCCACGCTTTCCGCAAACCCGCGCAACCGGAATTCGCGGTCCTCGGTCGTGAATGCCGATTCGGACGAAGCACTGGATTCCTGCGCAAACGCCGCGAGGGGGATCAACAGCACCGCAATTGCAAGCAGCGTGCGGAGAGGTCGGTATCGGTGCATCGGCCGAGAGTATACCGTACGATTGCCTTGTCGGTACTCATCATGCGGCGACGGTATCATGGGCGGAAATCCCGACAAAAATCCTGATCAGGATATTTAGTTTTTCGCTTCCCGCAGCGATGGAATAGTATCCCGGACGACATCGACGACCGTCTGGAGATCCTCATTCACGAGAATCTTATCGAACAGATCCGCCCGCTCGCGGAAAAAGGCGAGGTCCTCGGTCGCATTCTTGAGGCGATCCTTTAGATGTTCTTCGGCGTCGCGACCGCGCTCGCGCAGGCGATGCAGGAGTGCGCTGAGCATTGCGCGCTTGCTCTTGCCCGGCGGGAGCAGGCCGAAGCTCAGGAGGGATCTGCGGCCATAGTGCTCGACGAGCCCGCGCAGCAGATGCATCTCCGTGATCACCACGGGCAGTTTGCCCTTCTTCCAGATCTTCTCGAGGTCGCTGCGCTTATACCCGTACCAGCGTTCTTCGGTCGTCGATGGGAGATGCACGAACGAAATCATATCGCCGTTTTCGACGTACTCCGTAAATTTCTCCTTGGACACGTACCGATATTCGCCGTCGTCGCCGATCTTCCGTTCGCGCGTCGTCAAAATCGGGACGCTCTCGATGTGCATAGCGAACATGCTGATGAGCATGCGGCTCACGGTCGTCTTCCCCACACCCGAGGGGCCGGTGAGCGCGAGGATGTAGCCTGGGAATTCCTTCCGTTCGATCACGGAGGACACGGCGGCAAGGGCTTCGTATGCGACGTCGTAGGCGCGCAGTCCATTCTCATGCACCGAGCTCAAGACCATTCGCGGGCGCACACGTTGCCCGATCGTCGGAGTTCCGAGTAACTGGCCCAAAGCGCGAGTCCCATCATCAAGGGCGATCAGTCCGACCGTCCGCGGGCGGTTGCCGAAGCCCTGCAGAGGATGGGTCATCGTGGTCCAGGAGAGCACGGTGCCATCCTGCAGCTTCCTGCGGTTGCCGACTTGGGCGCGGTGGAGGATGGGGGGAGTGCTCAAGAGAGTGAAAAGTTAAAAGTGAAAAGTACTCACGAGACGTTCTCGAGGATATGAACGCCACAGGTAGCACAGGCCCCGCCGAAGTTGTGAGCCAAGCCATAACGCTGTCCTGTTTTCTGCAGTTGTTTACTCACGTCAATAACCTGTTTGATGCCGGTGGCGCCCACGGGATGACCGCAGCCTTTGAGACCGCCGCTGAGGTTTACACCCAACGTAGGGGCGAGGAGCCTGTCCCGAGCTCCGCCGAGGGACGAATCGCCCCTACGGGCAAAATCATTTTTATAGATCCCGATGCCCTGGCCCGGATCGCAGAAGCCGAGATCTTCCAGGTTGATCAGTGCGGCGATGGAGAAGCAATCGTGGGTTTCGAGGACGTCGATCTCCTTCAGCTTGATTCCGGCTTCGCCAAGCGCGCGCTCTGCGGCGTCTTTGGTTGCAGAAAAGGAGGTGATGATCGGGCGGTGGATGATGCTCAAGCTATCGCTCGCGATCTGCGATGCGGCGATCCTGACGCCGTTCACGTGTTCGCTCGAGAGAATGCACGCCGCTGCGCCATCGCTGATCGGGGAGCAATCGAGCAGGCGCAGGGGGTCTGCCACCGCCGCGCTCTTACTCACAGCGTCGGGCGTGATCTCGGACCGGAATTGCGCGAACGGATTCTCGCAGGCATTGCGGTGATGAACGGCGCTGACGAAACTCAAATCCTCGCGGGTCAGTCCATATTCATGCATGTAGCGCTGCGCGATCAGGCCGAAGATCCAGATCG
>CAYJTW010000037.1:0-9759 GCA_964373225.1 uncultured Candidatus Peribacteria bacterium | reverse complement strand
TGTCCTAACCGTTAGACGATGGGGCCGTAAGGAACGACACACCTAGTATAGCGAGCTTTGTGATGCAGAAAAATGGGCGAGTACACTTTTCCCATACCCTCCCACTCCACCCTCACCGGCGCCGCAGGACAACACTTTGTCTTGTATCAACTGATACAGACTCTTGACATCAAGGTGTACAAATGCACACTTCATCTATACTTCCAAAGTTCCCATGGAAATGACGACCATCCTCGCCTTCGAACAAAGAAGGATCCGCAAAACCTGGCATAATGAACAGTGGTATTTTTCGGTGATTGATATTATTGGTGTTCTCACTGATCAACCAGACTTTAAAAAATCTCAAAGCTATTGGACGACACTTAAAAGTCGCCTGAAGAGAGAAGGAAACGAGTCTGTCACAAATTGTGACAAACTGAAACTTCAGTCCGTAGACGGTAAATTTTATAAAACGGACGTGGCAAATATCGAAACATTGCTTCGTCTTATCCAATCTGTTCCATCGCCAAAGGCCGAGCCACTAAAATTGTGGCTGGCGAAGGTGGGAACAGAGCGCATCGCTGAAATCCAAGATCCATCGCAGGGAATAGACCGGGCAAGAGGGCTTTGGAAAAAACACGGACGCAGTGAAAAATGGATCCAGCAACGGATGATGGGTCAGGAGACCAGAAACAAGCTGACCGATTATTGGAAGGACCATGGCGTTCAAGCAGGCGATGAATATGCGATTCTCACGAATATTGTCCACCAAGAATGGACGGATCTCAGTATAAAAAATCATAAGGCTGTCAAAAACCTCGGAAAATCGCATAACCTGCGCGATCATATGAACGAAGCGGAGCTGATTTTGACCGCTCTTGCCGAACTTTCCACTCGTCAAATTGCCGAAAGCATGGAAGCGAAAGGATTGGAGAAAAATAAAATTCCCGCTAAAAAAGGCGGGCAAGTGGCGAAACACGCGCGGAAGGAATTGGAAGCGAAAACTGGAAAAAGCGTCATATCCGATGAAAACTTTCTCCCGCCGAAAACTCATCACAAAAAACTTTCGTAACTTTGTCGTACTTCCGCCCACATGCCCCACTACTTCTACCTCGCCCGCTGCGCAGACGGTTCGCTCTACGCGGGAACTTGCGTGGATCTGAAAGAACGCGAGGCGAAACACAACGCCGGAACGGGCGCCAGGTACACGCGGTCACGGAAACCCGTGAAGATCATCTATCACGAAAAATTCCTGAGCCTCGGCAGAGCCCGCAGGAGAGAAGCGGAAGTCAAAAAATGGGCGAAAGTGCAGAAAGAAGAACTGGTTTACTCCACCCACAGGAGCAAGCTTTTCAGATAATCCGTCTCCGGATGGTAAATATTCACCACGTGATCAACCGCCTTCCGGTGGCGCTGCAGAATCCGCACATTGCGCTTCGCCTGCCGCGCGGCGTGGAAGACGATTGTCTGGAAAAGTGTGGGATCGACCTGGTAGGAGCACGAACACGTGAGCAGAAGCCCTCCTTCTTTGGGCAAGATCTCCATCGCCATGCGGTTGAGGTCGGTGTAGGCCTTCTTCGCGGGCTCGAGATCGGTGCTGCGCTTCGCGAATGCCGGAGGATCGAGGATGATGAAGTCATACGGACGCGGCAGTGGCTTCCTCCGGAGAAAATCGAACACATCTTCGCTGTAGGAACCGAATTCCGGGGAGCGGGCATTCTGCCCGCGTATGTTCATCTCTACATGACGTTTGGCCTGCGCGATCGCCGCGGCATCGTAATCGACCGCATCGGCGGCGAGCGCGCCTCCTTTGAGAGCGTTCACGGAGAACCCGCCGACGTAACTGCAGCAATCGAGCACGGTTTTGCCTTTCGCATAGGACCGGACGAGCGATCGCATCTCGCGTTGGTCCAGGAACAGCCCTGTTTTTTGACTGCCGGCGACGTTGATTTCGAATGTGAGCCCCCGCTCGGTCACCATGATCGCGTTGTCCGCCTCTCCCCTCACCCAGCCTTCGACGGGATCAATCCGTTCGTTTTTGCGTGCCGAACTGACGGACTTCTCGTAGATCGCTTTGGGGTGACAGACGTTCCAGAGCAGATCGACGATCCACTCGCGCAGACGGTCCATCCCGAGCGTGGTGATCTGCAGCACGATCACGTCCCCGTACCGGTCGACAATGAGCCCCGGGATGCCGTCGCCTTCGGCATTGATCAGACGGACGGCATTGGTATCCTCCGTGGAAATCAGCTGGCGACGGAGCGCGATCGACCGCTCGATATTGCGGCGCAGCGCGACCATCGGGTCTTCCTTCTCCTCAAAACTGATCGCGCGACCGCAGATGTACGCGTGGATGTTGATGGTCGCGTAGCAGAGAAAGTCGCCCATATCACTGCGAACTTCGGCGATGCCGCCGTTCTTCACTTCGGGCATCTTGCCAATCGCCGTCTTGTAGATCGCGTGGTGGTGATTACGGAGCGGCCAGTCGCGCTCGGGCTTGAGAGTGATGACGGGGTAGGCGGGTATGCGCGCGCTACGGTACCACGGGAAATCGAGAAACTCTAATAAACGCTATCTGCCAGCCGAAAACTCCGCTATGCTCCCGCAACATAGTGACTCCCATTCCCACCAGCACCGGCGGATTTGGAACACTCGGCATCGCGCCGGGCATCCTGCAGATCCTGGAACGGATGAAGTTCACGACCCCCACGCCGATCCAGCACCAGGCGATCCCGATCGCGATCGAGGGCAAAGACGTGATCGGCATCGCGCAAACGGGAACCGGCAAGACGATGGCGTTCGGTCTCCCGATGCTCCAGCGGCTCGCGGCCCACGGAGGCCGGGGCCTCGTGATTCTCCCCACGCGCGAGCTCGCCTACCAGGTGGAGGAATCGCTTCGGCCGTTCGCCAATGCGATGAATATCAAGACAGCCGTCTTCGTTGGCGGCGCATCGATGAATTTGCAGCGCGGAATGCTCCGCCAGAACCCGCGGATTTTGATCGCGACGCCGGGCCGCCTCAACGATCACCTGGAACAGCGCACGGTCACGTTGAAAGAAGTGAACATTCTCGTGCTCGACGAAGCCGACCGGATGCTCGATATGGGATTCAAACCCCAGATCGACCGGATTCTCGCGCATGTGCCGAAGCTGCGGCAGACCATGCTCTTCTCAGCAACAATGCCGCGCGAAATCCTGCAACTCGCGACCTCGCAGATGCAATTACCGCTACGAATCGAGGTCGCGCCTGCCGGCACCACGGTCGACCGGGTGGAACAGGAAATTTTCGTCGTCCGGCGGGAGGAAAAACTCCAGCTGCTCGAAAAACTGCTGCAGGAATACACCGGTTCCGTCCTGGTCTTCTCCCGCACCAAGCACGGAGCGAAAAAGATGACGAGGGCGCTGCGCGCAATGGGGCACAGTGCCGCCGAAATTCACGCCAACCGCTCGCTTGCGCAGCGGCGCGAGGCGCTCGAAGGATTTAAATCAGGCCGGTACCGCATATTGGTTGCTACTGACATTGCCGCCCGCGGGATTGATGTGACGGGAATTTCGGTCGTCATCAATTTCGATCTTCCCGATGATCCGGGAGATTACGTGCATCGCATCGGACGCACCGCCCGTGCCGGCCGCGAGGGCCGCGCGATCTCGTTTGCGACGCCAGACCAGAGTCAGGATATCCGTAGTATAGAGAGACTCATTCGCATTCCCATCCGGCGCAGTCCCCTCCCCTCGCTGCCGCCGCCGAGGAAGGCCCCACCATCAGAGCACGGTGAACGACGGGAAGGAGCATGGGGGCAGAGATCACAGGGAGGAGGACAACGACGGGGCGGATTCGGCGGAGGACAGAGACGACCGCAGGGACGCGGAAGGAGATTCCACAGATGAGGAGCTGAACTGATAGAATCTCCCGGTGCTCGAACTCCACCGTCTCCTCCTCGGCGACACGATCCGCAATGACGCTTTTGCGAAGGCGCTGAAGACCGTGATCACGCCGGCCGCAGGGACGATCATTGCCGACATCGGTTCCGGAACGGGATTTTTGAGTTTTGTTGCTGAGCAATTGGGAGCGAAGCACTGTCACCTGTACGAAGTCAGTGATCTGCTGCCATTGAGCAAACAGCTCGCGAAGGAGAACGGGATCAAGCGCTGCACATTCTTCCAGATGCATTCGACGGACGTGAAGAAGCCTGTGCAATGTGATGTCGTCGTGAGTGAAACGCTCGGCAACTGGCCCTACGAGGAGAACATCATCGAGACGATGAATGACGCACACCGGTTCCTGAAGCCGAAAGGAGTGATTATCCCGCAGGAACTCCGATCGTTCGTCGCCCCCGTGATCACCCCGCGGCTCTACAACGAGCTCAATGTGTGGGATCGCGTCGGTCATGGGCTGAGTTTTGCTGCGGCGAAGGAACGTTGCATGAACAATATGTATGTGAAGGACGTGCAGCCCGGCGATCTGGGGGAAGCGAAGGAATGGGACGCCGTCGATTTTCGGAAGAAGAACGCTTCGATCCGGAAGGCAACCGTCGAGTGGTCATTCAACAAGCCGACAACGCTGTACGGCTTCGCGGTCTGGTGGGAAGCGACAGTGATCAAGAACATCTCGCTCCGCACCGGCCCCTCTGAACCTCCAACGCACTGGAAACAAATCTACCTACCCCTGATTAACCCTCTGCCTATTCGCTCATCGGAGACAATCCGCCTCCATCTGACATCCGACTCCCGGTATGAGGTGAAGATCAATGTCGCATGGGAGACCACCGTGCTCGATACGAAGGGAAAGGGGCTCAAAACCTTCAAACAGGATATGAAGAAGGGGTATATTTAGACCATGCACATTTTCGCCCTCGAAACCGACAAGGAGAAACTGAAGCGCAGCTTCTGCGGCCCGGAGGAGAAGATCGTCTGCATCGTCAATTTCCACGGTTTTCTCTTTGCAGTAAAGGCCGTTGTTGCGTCTTTTTGGACCGCACTGATCATCGGAGTTGTGATCGCGGGATCAACGTTTGGTCTGCCGGCCGGAATCCTCACGGGAGTGGCGGTGTTGCTGTGGCTCCTGCTGATCGTGCGCCCTCTCTTCCGGTCCTTCATCGACTGGAAGTTTGATCTGCTCATCCTGACCAACGGCAAACTCGTCGTCATCAACCAGTCGTCGATCTTCCGGCAACATGTGCGGCAGATGAATCTGGAAAACATCGCCAGCGTGAACGTGGAGACGCAGTTTGGGAACATCTTCCCGTTCGGGCGTCTCTGCTTCGATCTCAAGGAGGGAATTGGCGCACGGGTGTGCTTGAACTACATTCCCCACCCCTATCATGTCTCTTCATGCATCAGCGATGCGCTGATTCAATACGCCAAATCGCAGGTACAGACTAAATGATCGATGATGTTAGGGATGCTTTTTGAGCAGATCGCGGAGAAAATTCTCTTTCGACACCATCGTCACCTCTCCGGACTTCCGATCTTTCACCTCCAACTGGCCTTTCTCGATCGTCTTCGGCGAAATCAGCACTCTGGTCGGGCAGCCGATCAGATCCGCATCGGCGAGTTTGGAGCCCGGTGACTGATCGAGACGGTCATCGAACAGGCAATCAACGCCCATGCCCTCAAGTTCGGCGACCAGAACCTCAGCGTCTTTCAAGGATTGCTCATCTGCGGTCTTCGCGAGCGCGATCACATGCACGCGCGCGGGGGCGACGACCGCCGGCCAGCAGAGTCCGCGCTCATCGTTGAAGATCTCAGCAAGCACGCCCATCACGCGCGTCGTGCCGATACCGTACGAACCCATCCAGACGGGCTTGGATGTTCCGTCGTTGTCGCGGAACGTGAAGCCGAACGCGTCGGTGAACTTGCGGTAGAGCGTAAAGACGTTCCCGACCTCCGACGCGCGGAACACCTCGTAAACCTTGCCGGACTCGGGATGGATGTCGCCTTCACGGGCAACTTTGATGTCGTAGAATGTTTCCGGAGCGGGAACATCACGGCCAAAGTTCACGTTAATGCTATGGTGATCGGTCTTGTTGGCGCCGCATTCGAAGTTCGTGCGGCCTTTGGTGGAGTCGTCCCAGATCACGGTGACGTCCTTCGGCAATCCGATGGGCCCCGCATACCCGACCTCGGCGCCTGTTACCTTTTTGACGACCTCCGCGTGAGCCAACCTCAGCGTGGAACACCGTAGGACAAGCTTCAGCTTGTCCTCATGGATGTCGTAGCCCCCGCGCACGCACGCCGCGACGACCTTCTTCTTGTCCGTCTCAAAGAGAATCGTCTTCGTCGTATGTTCGGGGGCGATCTTCAGGAACGTCGCGAGTTCTTCCACGCCGATGATCCCCTTGCCGAGCACGTCTTTGCGCGGTTGCATCTCGTTCGTGTCATTTTTCCATGGCGGCGCAACGGCGGGGGCGAGCTCGCGGTTGTAGGAGAGGTCGGTTCCCGGCACGTGGAAGATCGTATCCTCGCCGTTCTCGCACTTCGTCTGGAATTCGCGCGAGGGTTCCTTACTGAAGTCCCCTCCCGACGCGAGCGCGATCACCGTCCGTTCGCCGAGGCCGATGCGGTTGAAGAACGCCGAATATGCGGGAATCGCTTTGTGCAGGAAGTAGTCCATCATGTCGTCTTCTGAGGTATGAAAACTGTAGAGATCTTTCATGCGGAACTCGCGGCCGCGCAGCAGCCCCGACTTCGCGCGCGGTTCGTTGCGGAACTTCGTCTGGATGTGATACGTGGCGCACGGGAGATCTTTGTAACTCATCACGAAGGATTGCACGATCGGCGTGACGATATCTTCGTGCGTCGGCGTGAGGATGTAGCGCGCATCGTGATTCTTTTGTGACATGGCATTCGCCGGCGTCGCCTGCATCAGGACGCCGATGCTGTCGATGCGCCCGGTCGTCTCCCAATTGGCGGTCGGCGTGAGGAGCGGCATGAGCATCTCCGACCCGATCACGTCCATCTCTTCCCGGAGAATCTGCTCGATCTTGCGCAGAACCCGCATCCCGAGCGGCAGGAACGAGTACACTCCTGCCATGGTTTTGTGGATGAACCCGCCGCGCGTGAGGAGCGCCGCGTTCTTGCTCCCGGCATCAGACGCCGATTCCTTCGATGTTTTCGTGAAGAGCTGCGAAAGACGCATGAGGCGAGTATACGGTACACTCCCGCAATGACGAAGACGTCCTCGAATCGTTTCTGGGCATGGTATGAGCGGCACGCCGTGCTGAACCTGTACCTGGCGACAAGCCTCTTTCTGTTGCAGCTGCTGCACCTCTTCTGGCTGACCACGCACGTGGTCGCCTTGCGCCTGGCCGGCGAAAGCTTCTTCACTCCCTCCCGCGTCTTCGAACTCCTGCTCGTCGCGGTCGATTACACCGAAGTGCCGGCGCTGATCGGCACGTCCCTCATCTACGTCAATGATCTGCGCAAGCGCTTCCGGTGGCGGGGCGTGCTCTTCCTGCTCTTCCTGAACTCGCAGTGGCTGCACCTCTTCTGGATCACCGACGAGTTCGTCGTCCAGAAATTCACGGACTCCCCCGGCATCAACGCCACCATTCTTCCGGTATGGATCGCATGGGTGGCCATCAGCATTGATTATCTGGAACTGCCGGTGATGACCGATACCGTGCGGCGAACGCTCACGGCGCTGCGCACGGCGAACTTCCGCCCGGGATTCACGCGGGCGACGAGGTACTATCGGTGGAGGTTGTGACAGCCAAATCCCCAACCACGCCTCGACTCGTCCGCCTCCGGCGGACTCGCTCGGGGCAGGCTCTACGCGCTGAACCAAATTCCTGTCCATGTAATAATGACTCCAAAAATAATCCCTCCGAGGACCTCCATCCCCGAATGTCCCACCCGTTCCACCAGATGCTCCCACTTCTGGAGCTTATTGAGAATGTGCGCCTGCATACCGATGGCCCGGCGCGAGTTCATCGCATCGTAGAAGACGATGATCGCGAAAACCGATGCAATCGCAAACTCGGTCGACTCCATCCCGAGCTTCCGCCACACAACGATGAGCAGCGACGTGACGAACGCCGAGTGCGTGCTCGGCATGCCTCCCGCGCGGAAGATTCCCTCGTGCCAGTTGCCGGTCCTGAACCCTTCATAACAAATCTTCGTCGCTTCGCACAGGAAGCCGACGACGAGCGGAATCAGAAATGGATAGAGGCGGAGGAGAGGCATACGAATTAGCAGGTAGTATGGATTCTAGCGTTCTGGTGACAAAAATGATCGAACCGCCACTCTTTTTATGGCACCTGCTGCAGTAGGATCCGGGAACTGAATCACTTGTGTATGCATGTCACTCGTATTGCGGAAATGCGCCAATGCTTCGGCAATATTCGAAAGGGTGAACACAACGGCATTTTGCTGATTCGGCCTGCCATTGGGCACGTCCCGTCTTCGGGCAACCGATACAAAACCCAAATACACTGACGTGTCTACCCTCAGAGAATTACCTCTCCGCACGGCGGAATTCATCGCCGTTGACCAAAATTCATTGTCGGGAATGGCACTGGGTTCACGTGTTTCATTGTCAGACATTTCAAATGCCCAGAGATTCATCTTTCGGTTCCGGATATACATCCCATCCGGACCCAGTCTCACCGGGATACCATCGATGGTCAGAGTGTGCTGGGGGCTGAACAGGTTTGTATTTTCCGGAAGTCCTCCTAAAGCCCCTTCTGTCAGGGGAGTTAACTTGGCAATCGCTTCTTTTGTTTCTTTCGCTCTTTTTGCAGCGTCATTTTTTGCTTTCTCCTCCGCTGCTTTGACCTCATCCTCTGCCTGCTTTTTCCTCTCATCCGCAAGTTTCTTCACTTCATCCGGAGAAATCAGTTTCTCTATGCGCTGACGTTCATCATTGAGAAACTTCAACCGGCGTACAAGTGGTTCTTGCCGTTGTCCCGACGGAATAGATTCAATTTGTCCAATCTCTGTTTGAATGGCAACCAAAGAGCGCCGTGCATTTTCGTCGACTGGCGTGGCCTGAAGATCACTGAGTATTCCATTCGTGATTCCCTCCTGCTTTTGTCGCTGATCTTCCAGCGTCTTCATCTGCTCCGCCGTCTGCTTCTGGTTCGGCTGCGTGGTGGGTGCTGTGGTGCCAGCGATCCAATTCAACCAACCGGGGAAGTAACTGCGAACGCTGTCGGGCAACCCACGCAGCGTGTTCCCCAGCACAATGTAACTTCCGATTGCCCCCGTTACAGCCGTCAGCGTGATGATCGGGTGCCGGATCGCGCTCCACAGTGCCTTCATTCCGGCATACAAGACCGCCCCCGCCGCAAGAGCGCCAACGGCGAGTACACCCGTGCGCACCAGATTCTGCGTTTGAGGACTCGCGTTTCCGAGCACGGAAACATTTTCGCGACCGAGTTGCATCACTCGATTCACAGCCGCATTCACGTACCGGGAAATGCTGCCGATCCCCTCTTCCGGACTGTAGATGAGCGCGTAGTTCCTATCCAAATCATTGGCGATCTTCACCCAGCTTTCACGCGCAGTATTGGTGACCTGGCCAGCAAGGACCGGCTCGATGTTCTTGCGCAGCTGCGCGAGCTCCGTTCGGATATCCGGATTGCCCTCCTTGAACATCGCTTCGATGGTCTTGCGGAGACTCTGTAGATCATTGATGGCCGATCCCGCATTGAGCGTGTCGTTCAGTTGTTTGATGGTTTCGATGTGGTTGGGAGTGGGCATGGATGAATGGATAGAAAAGTTGCGCTACTGAATACTGATTCTGTACATCAGACCGCTGGGAAGTGTTTTGATGATCTGC
>CAYJTW010000036.1:0-9860 GCA_964373225.1 uncultured Candidatus Peribacteria bacterium | reverse complement strand
CAATCCTGTACTCCTTCTTGAGGAGTTTGCTGAGCCACTCCTGTTCTTTGCTGAGCAGGAAGAACCAGTTCTCTTCCTTCACCTCCTGCGGCGGAATTTTGTGATCGGGACAGAGGCCATCCACCAGTTCTTTTTTGGTGATGAATCGTTCGCAGCCGGAGCAATACAGACCCCTGTATGACCTCTTCTCGAGCACACCGGCGGCTTGCAGTCTTTTCCAGAGTTCAATCACCGTCGGCCAGTGGATTTTTTGGTCGGAGGTTCTGATGAAGACGTCGGCGGAGATTTCCAAGCGTTTGTAGAGATCCTGGAAGAGCGGCACATTGCGGTCGACGAGCTCCCGCGGCGTCACTCCTTCCTTCTTCGCCGTCTGCTCAATCTTGATGCCGTGCTCATCGGTGCCGATCTGGAACCGCACCTCATCGCCCCGCAGTCGGAACCATCGGGCGCAGACATCGGCAAGGACTTTCTCCAAGACATGACCCATGTGCGGAGGCGCGTTGGGGTAATCGATGGCGGTAGTGATGTACTGGCGCAACATGCACGCAGTTTAGCCTCCGGAAGCCGTCTGCACCACGCTGATCACATACATCACGATCGCGTCGGTGAGAACGACGAGCACGAGCCCGACGCACGCGGAGATCACGATCTTCTTCGCTTCTGTGTGGGACGCCTCATCGTACACGGTCATGATCATGCGGATGCCGCCGTAGACGATCATGAGCACGGCGACGCCGCCGATGAACCGCAGGATGATATTGGTCACCATGAGGATCACGAACGCGAATCCGCCGGATCCCAGGTCGGTGTGCGGGAACACCTGCTTGAGCTGCCCCCACATGTTGTCGATACCGGGAGCGCCGGTCCCCAGCTGCTCGATGACCGCCGCGGATGCGCGCGGGATCATCATGCCGATGAGGGAGGTGAACGTGATCATTGCATTCCAGTGCGGGTCGCCCGTGGTGAGCGGTGTCGGACCATCGACCCGCGAGGTCAGAGATTGAGAGCGAGAAGAGCCTGAATACCGGCGCGGGCAAGGTTCACGATGACACCACCGATGATCGCCCACTTGATCATGTTGCCGCCCTTCTTGAACTCGTCGGCGTTGCCGCCGGCCGTGATCATGCGCAGTCCCGCGAGGATGATGACGATCGCGAAGGCGACGTTGAAGAGGATCATGATGATCCGGATGACCGAGGCCATGAGACCACCGGGGCCAAAGAGGAACTCGCCGCCCTGGTAGTACTGCTCGGTGGAGACGAACGAGACGATGGGGGCCGCCGCAAGAGCGAGACCGAGTCCGCCAAGCGCAAAGAGGATCGCCTTGCGGGCATTGGTGATCGCGCCGTCGTCGCCGTAGCTGACAGCCATCTGCACGCCGCCGATGACGACCGCAATCACGGCGCCGCCCGCAGCCAGCTGAATCAGAATCGCAGCGACGGTGGGGAGCGTATTCGCCATGAGCACGTTCTCCGGCGGCCGTCCGCAGCCGAAGAGTCCGTTGCAGATGATCGGCGGATACATGTCGACGGCAAACGCCATCGCGGGAAGGGTGATGAGGATGAACGCCGGCAGTAATCTGAGGATGAATTTCATTGTTTCCATGAATCATTTAAAAAACGTCGGGTTCAGCGTGTTGAGGATGGTTGCGGACGCAAGGATGATCAGCAGTCCTGCGAGCGAGAGCAGCAGACGATTTTTACCATTGCTGACACCGGCCTGGTCGCTGCCCGCCTTGATGATCTGAATACCGCCGATCACCCCCATGAAGACCGCGATCCCCGCGCCCATGCCCACGATCCACGGGTACAGGAGATTGAAGTAGAACTGGAAAACGCCGAGTCCCTCATTGCCCACGGTGGGAATACTCCCCACACCGCCGATGGGTTCGAGGAGAAAGATTCCCTGCGTTTCGCCGCCGTTCCCGCCCACATCGCCCCCCGGGTCCTGCGTAAAGGCCGTGACAGGCGTCAGGAGCACCGAAATGCACCAGACGGAGAGGAGAAATCTGCGAAAAGACATATCGGGTCATTATAGCAGATTTTGCCCGGCTTCGCCATCCGTCTCGGCGCGGCGCCGAGCCGCGACGGATGCGCCGAGGCTCTCGCGTTCTGATCGTACAGTGCAAAATCTGCAGTAGCGTTCCTGGACGCTTCACTGGCATAGTATCGCTCATGGAACAGCAGGATCCTGCCCACCAGAAGCAACCGATACTCGAGGAAACACACGACCGTGTCCCGGAACAGTATCACGTGGCCATTGTGCTCGGGAAAAAGCTGATCCATGATCAGATCACGGTTGAATACGCTTCCCGCGTACGTGCGCTTCTCGAATATATAGAAAATGAAAGAGTAGACTTGATCTTCTTCAGCGGCGGCAAACAGCCCGAAGGATTCGTTTCTGAGGCCGTCGCTGGCTACATATTTTTTCGACAGCTCTATGGACAGAGGACGACAGTAGATTCGACTTCCTTTGCGTGTTGCCTTGATGAAGAGGCCACGAATACCATCCAAAATATTCATAATGTGGTGACGGAGGTCAGACGCCGTTTGAAGGACACGAGCAAGCAGTGCCGCTTCACGCTGATCTCCAACGACTATCATGTGAAGCGACTGAAAGAAATTCATCAGGAGACACCCGAACAATCTCTGCTCAAAGAATTGGCGGAGATGGGCACTGTAGATTTTGTGGAAGCGCCGTATCCATTCCTCCATTCCAGCGATCCGGTGACGAAGTGGCTTGGCAGGATCAACGTGTTGCGTGATGAGTTGACCTGCGTACGGGCCAACCTCGAGGGAATACTCAATGGTCGTGAGACTGTATTGTCGAATGGAAATCTCTGTACCTTGCAACGAGTCATCGAAGAGCTACAAGAATGTTGTTCCTCCGCACCGCAAGCCGCAAAAAACAACAGTGTGACAGATGTAAAGGCAATGATGGAGAATGACGCTCTTCCGCAGTTGATCCGCTGTTACGATGCACTGCGCGACGCAGTCCCACATGCGAACTACACCGTCACTGTACAACAGGCACTAGACTGCTTCCTTCAGGCACATCGCGTCATCAGAAATGATGTCAACCCCGATCGGCCTCTGCAGTGGGGCGAGTAGCGGGCAGGAGCCACTTCGTCGTTCTTGTATCTTGCCAGATGGCGGTGTAGTGTCATGGGCCGCATGAGATCAAACATACCACGTCTGGAGGGCAAGAATGCTGTTGTAACGGGCTCCGGCCATGGCATTGGCGAAGGAATTGCACGTCTGTACGCTGAACAAGGGGCACGCGTGCTTCTCACGGATAAAGAGGAGGACGCAGGAAACGCCGTCACCGCAAGCATTCGGAACAACGGAGGTGCAGCGGAGTTTCTGAAGTGCAACATCGGCGTGAAGGAGGACATTGATCAACTCGTGCAGTACGCACGAGAACAATTCGGACAAATCGACATTCTCGTGAACAATGCTTTCTACTGGAACTTCAAGCCGTTCGAGAAGCAACAGTGGGAAGACCTCTGTTCCTTCGCCATGGTAAATATGGTGGGGACGACGTACCTCACGCAGCAGGTCATCCGAACCATGCGTGAACGTCTGAAGGGCACTGTCATTTTTATCTCCTCCATTCACGAGGAAACCGTGCGTCGCCTGCATCCCCCGTACAGTATGGGCAAGGGGGGGATCAAAATGCTCGTGCGGGAGCTTGCGGTCGAGTATGGCCCACATGGCATCCGCGTGAACGCCATTGCGCCGGGGCACGTTGAAACAGAGACAGGAGAGCCGGCGGACAATCCCTACATTCCTCTTGGCGGAAAATCAGCTCTGCCTGAAGATATCGCCAAACTTGCAGTCGTGCTCGCGAGCGAAGAGGTCAGTGGTCATATTACCGGCGTCAGCATCCCCGTGGACGGTGGCGAACGACTGTATGGCGAATGGGTGTCACGGATGCCACCCGGTACATCGTGAGGCCCGCTCACAACAGTTGTTCTTTTCCGATGAGACGTATTTTCTGGACAGACGGCCATTTCTTGGGTACCGTTACTCTCTTCAAGAATACGTGCCTTCCGAGCAATCCCCTACAGGCGCACCAGAGTCGCGTACGCTCATCAGCGGGCAAGCGCTCTCGGAAGTATCTCACGGTGGGATTGCCGTGGTCGAAACGGAGAGAAGTAGTACTGGGAACGGTATCTCTCTCATACCAGACGCAACATCGGCATCCATCTCTCTCATTCCTCAGTTCCCAAAGGAGCACCTTGCCGGTGGGAAGATAGCGCTACTCCCGGAACTCTCTGAAATGTACGAGCTTCTGATGAAGCGTCTCCAGCTGGTCAATTCTTCCGCCCCTGTAAACGAAGCATTTCTCGAATCACGCCGATCAGTCATTATGATCGTACTCGGGAAACGCCTCGGTGGTCTCCTCGGGTTAACGACGACGCAAGAGGGTCGCTGCCGGTGTCAAGCGGCTGCGGACTATCTTCCAATCCTTCATGCATTTACTCCAAAGGCAACACTGTTCGCCGGCGCAAGCGGCCATCAACGGGAGGGAGAGGTATTCACAGCACGTATCAAGGAGCTTCTAAACGAGCGCCAATTCAACTGGGAATCCTCCATCAAGCTTTTCACCGAACCGTACGCCACGAATACCTTCGAAAATATTCTCTTCAGTCGTGCTGAGGTCTTCCGCTTATTCAACCCCCCACCCCCAAGACTGTGGGTTGTGTGCAGCAGCGATAATCACTTGGGGTCTCTTCTCCTCAAGGACCAGGCTCTCCCTCCTCAGGTAACAGAACTGGGATTGCTGCGGCAAGACGAAAGCGATGCGACCGCAATCCTCCCTGCTTCCTACCCCTATCGCGCTTCTGGAGACCCGGGCCTCGACTGGATCTGCCGAGCGATCGACGCTGCCTTCATGGCAGCCCCCCTTCAGGCAAATCTCTATGGCATCAAAAACGGCGTACCAGATTGGAACAATAGTACAGAAAAGGCGTGGAAAAAAAGAAAACGACCAATGCTCAAACTCAACAAAATCTACGAGAACCCCGCAGATCTTCTCAAAACTCTTATCAACTATCTTAAGCTGCTGCGTGACAATGCACCATTGACTGAATATCAGCCAGAAACACGATGTGCGTACTTGGTGACAGAAGTTCGTAAGAATATTGAGAGTGTCATTGGTCCATTGGGGAAAATCCATTCAGATCTTGAGCGTGTGATAGGGCTTGAAAACGGCAATGCATTCGACGACTGGCATGGAGTGGATCTCGACCATGCTCTGTTGTGGATTAATAGACTAATCGCCCGCGTTCGATGGTTCGCCGATTTCGAGGCCTCAGACGCGGATCGGGACAAAGTGCGTCAGCACTATTAAATTGCACAGCTGATTCCAGAACATAGGTACATGCATAGCGAGTCACTGGCCTGCCAACCGAAGCGCCGCGGCGCGCCGGATGGAGCGGGATACGGGAATCGAACCCGCATCTCAAGCTTGGGAAGCTCGCGTACTACCACTGTACTAATCCCGCGTGGTGATGTGCCCGGCTCCGCCCTGCGGGGCTACGCCGCGGCATCCGGCTTGGTATAAACGATCAAGTGAGAGCAATCTCGGCGTAGTCTCGTCTCTGCGAAGCAGAGACGGACGAAGCCGGATGGAGCGCATGACGGGGCTCGAACCCGCGACCTTCGCCTTGGCAAGGCGACGCTCTAGCCAACTGAGCTACATCCGCACGTTCATGTCGAGGAACAGCGTAGCAGAGCAAACAGTGCCCGGCCCGTCCACCGTAGCTCCCACTGGGAGCGAAGGTGGAAGCTACATCCGCACACAGGGACTTCATGGTAGGTACCTGGACGAATTCCTGCAAGGTCGGCGAATTCGTTGACGGAGAGCGGAGGAGGATTACAGTCTCGCCCTATTCTCTCCCCCATGGCCTGGTCAGCTGGACAAATCAATTTCTTCCGGACAGAAGCCGACGAAGCCCTCAAATTGTGGGCGCAGAGGCGCCGAGCAGAGGTTCGCTTTGGGATCAAACCAGAGGATTTTGAAGCGAAGAGCTACAGGGTGGATAATGAAGTCACAAAAGCCACATACGTCGACGAATTCTGCGATCTCGTGAATGCCTACTGCGCGGATGCGATGAATGTCCGCCTCGCCGTCGAGGAATTCACCGAGAGTCTCCCTACGTTTCCCGATGCAAATCGCAACGCTCTCATGGGACTCGAGATTCTCGAGAGGACACGCGCTGCTATCCGCAGACTCCTCCGTGACGACGAGTACATGGATTCCCTGCTCAAAGACAGCCAAGGTCCCGATGTCGATCTCTCCGCTGCGAAGGACACACCAGATCCCCAAAAAGTTGCCCAGGACAGCTTGAAGGACACAGAAAAGGGGAAGCCCAAAGACAAGGAGATCCGAGACACAGCCTTCGGAAAGGATGCGAACAAGATGGATGATGAAGTCCGAAAAGAATTCTTCGAAGACGCTGCGAATAAAGGGGAAGAACCAAAAAAAGAGGAAGGCCCACAAGAACCACCTCCGCCTGAGGAGAGGAAAAGGAGAAGAAACGAAGAGGACGAATCGTGCGAAGGAGCAAAGCACCCCGAGCAAGAGAGCCGCGAAAGACCCGCCCCTAAATCCCCCATGCCAAAGAAGAAAAAAGACGACGCTCCCAACTTCGTGGATCTCGATTCACGCAATACCTTCATCGAAGCGACGAAGTGGTTGGGATGTTTGATGACGAGAGTGGGCACAGGATTCGAGGATTTCACTCTGTTTCATGCGCGTGGTGGATACACTCCCCAAATGCCACGCCTCGAGCCTCTCATTGAGAACGGCTTGAAGACGCAACGAGAACTCTCCGGGCTCATCACTCAAATCAATACCGCCATTCGCCGCCTGAAACCGCCGGCAATGGACAAGCGGCCGAGGGATGATGCAGATGATGAGTAACAAAATGGCCTGCTGGCCGTAGCCTTGGCGGAGGCTGGCTTGCCGGCCGTAGCTCCCCGAAGGGGAGCGAAGGCTGGTGCAGCCTGCTGGATGCAATCCGAACGGATTTTGGCAGCTAATGGGCGCGGGCGGGGCGAAGCCTGTGCTGAGCTTGCCGAAGCACGCCCCGGGAAATCAGCCCCGCCCGCAACCGCCGCCGACGCGGAAAAACCGCGAAGGAGCCCAAAAAAAGATCGGATCGAACGCGCTGCTGAAAGAGAATGCGCTGCGATTGCAAGCCAAACAAGGCTGGCGCGTGCTGCACCGGCGTGCCGCATTTTCTGGGTGGTGCCCCCGACAGGAATTGAACCTGTATCTTCAGCTTCGGAGGCTGACGGTCTATCCTTTGACCTACGAGGGCAAGCCGAAGAACTCTACAGTATTGTGCGTCGTCTGGGCATCCACTTCGGGCAACGTCATCTTCTTCAGTTCCGCAACGACCTTCGCGACTTCTACGACGTAGGCAGGTTCATTGCGCTTGCCCCGATGCTTCTGGGGCGCCAAATACGGCGCATCCGTCTCGATCATGAGCTTCTCGATCGGGCACGTTTGGATCGTGTCTCTGATGAGCTCTGCTTTCGGGTACGTCGCCATGCCGGTGAAAGAGAGGAAGTACCCCTGATCGAGGAACCATCGGACATCGTTCCAGCGATCGCTGCAGCAATGCAGTACGAGCTTCGGCGGACGGGCATCCTCGACGATGGAGCGAACGTCACCGATCGCCTCGCGGCAGTGCACGACGACCGGCATCCCCCACGAAGCAGCGAGCATGAGCTGCTCCGCGAAGACCGACCGTTGGACATCGCGAGGGGAATGACTTGCCGGCCGTAGCTTTAGCGAAGGCTGGTCATAGTGATAGTCCAAACCGATCTCCCCGATCGCAACGACTTTAGAAGATGACTGCACCAACTTCCGCATCACTTCTCCACTATCCACTCTCCACTCACGCGCAACGTGCGGATGGACGCCAACCGTACAGAAAACTTCGCTGTGGCGCTTCGCGAGCGCGACGCAGATCGAAGACTCCTCGAGCGAATCCGCGATCGTCACGACCCTCGTCACTCCCGCTGCCCTCGCGCGCTCGAGCACTTGATCGAGATCCTCCGCAAACTTTGCGTCCGCCAAATGACAGTGCGAATCAATCACCCTCCCAGCATACCGCCCCCCCTGTACCCATATATCGATATATGGGTACAACAACTCCTCCCCCATCGATTGAAGGTTGGTGGGCCGGCTGGGGATCGAACCCAGGACCAACGGGTTAAAAGCCCGCTGCTCTACCGTCTGAGCTACCGGCCCGAAGAGAGGAACTGAAGGAACAATCGCTGAGGAACCGCAGAAAAGTCTACACTGAACGCATGCGCGTTGCTCTCGTCCACGAACTCTTGACCATGCGCGGGGGCGCGGAGGGAATCCTGCGTGTCCTTGCCTCCATGTTCCAAGACGCCCCGATCTACACGCTCCTCTATGACGAGCGAACGTTGGGATCATGGTTTCCGCGCGACCGCGTCCGCACCGCACAATTTCCTGTTCCCTACTGCCTGTTGCCTGTTCCCTTTCGTTACAACCATCACCTCTACCTCAGCCAATTCCCCGCCGCTGTCGAGTCACTCGATTTCTCTGCCTTCGACCTCGTCATCTCCACGTCCTCCGCTTTCGTCCACGGCATCATCACGAACTCGGCACCGAAGCACCTCTGCTACGTGAATTCCCCCGCCCGTTATCTCTGGGATAGAACGCATGACGTCCTCCAGCGTGCTGGGAGAAGACCCCTTGGACCCTTGCGGCGGTGGTACCTCGAGCGGATGTTCCACAAGCTCCGCATCTGGGATGCCGAAGTCGCACCGCGCCCGGATATGTACCTGGCAGCATCCAGAGAAGTGCAGCGCCGCATCGAGCTCTACTGGCGGGAACCGAGTGAGGTGCTCTACCCGCCGATCGATGACTACTGGCTGCGGCCTCCTGCCGCAGCGGAGAGCTGTCACCCTGAGCCTGTCGAAGGGCGCGGCTCTCCGCTGCGAACGTGTAACGAGGACTACTTCCTCATCGTCTCCACCCTGGTACCCTACAAGCGCATCGAACTTGCAATCGAGGCATGTAACACATTGAACGTTCCCCTGAGAATCGTCGGTGAGGGTTCCCACAGGCGTCACCTCGAGCACATGGCAGGTCCGACGATCGAGTTCCTCGGGTATCAATCGTTCGACGAACTCCGCACGCTCTACGAGAACGCCCGCGCGACGATCTTCCCCGGCGAGGAGGACTTCGGCATCGTGCCGCTCGAATCCATGGCCTGCGGCACCCCCGTCGTCGCATACGGAAAGGGGGGCGCGCTCGAAACAGTCGTTGCGAACGAGACCGGCGTCTTCTTCCCCGAACCCACGACAACGTCCCTTGCGGAAATCCTGCGAACATTCGATCGCTCGGTATTCGATCCGGCTGCCTGTCGCCGCCAGGCAGAGAACTTCTCCCGTGCTCGCTTCGAACGAGGCATCCGTGATGCCATTTCCATGCTTCTCTAAGATCAAAAGCTCATGGAAGTACTTGCGCAATTACTTCCATAAGGAACGAAGGGACGGCACCCGCCATATCCATTCACTAGTGAATGGATATGGGTGGGAAACATCAGGCACGGGCGACGAGAATACCGCCAGCAATGATGAACAGAGAACCTGCAAGGAGCTGCATCACTCTTACATCCTTCCACTCCGCGAAAATCCAAAGTGCAAGGAGCACCGCCACCAGAGTGTTCATGTTGTAGAGCGGAACAAGTTTTCCGAGTGGAACGGCGTACTTGGTGAGACCGATGGCAACGAGCCCCGTTCCAAGTCCCCAGGTCGCACCAAAACCAAAGGCGTGAAGACCCGAGCGCAATGAGAATGTCCGGTCAG
>CAYJTW010000035.1:0-10100 GCA_964373225.1 uncultured Candidatus Peribacteria bacterium | reverse complement strand
AGTGCTTTGATGTCCACTTGCTTCTCGTGACCCACAGTCACCAGAAAATGCCGCTTCCCTTTTTCATCACGCAGAAAGAGATTCTTCGTGTCTTTTCCCGGCATTGGCACCCGAAGCTCATTCGCCTGCTCGCACGTGAAGACGGCACGGTGGTCGAAGCGCTGATAATTGATGCTGTGTGAGTCAAGAAAAGAATACACATCCATGTGCACATCGTATCATTCTCTTTCGTCACTCTGTTGCTTCTGCATAGCAATGAAAAGTGATTCAACCTCATGTTTCGCGGCCAGAAAAACCAGATTTACTCTGACCCGAAGTTCATTGCAGATGGGAACAAGGCCATGTCGCGGAATTTTCCCTTCCTCATACATGCTTCGCAGCCTGCGAAAAATCACGTTGTCCACAAAGCTCTCCACATCTGCTTTTTCCGCCCATGGGATGCATTCCTGAGCATCTTCCATTAATTGAGCACGATGCCTGCTGAATGATTCGTTGATTTGAAGTTGGAAGTATTCACGCATAGCAAAGGAGGAAACTATACTCTCCTCATGCATGCACTTACCCACTCTTTTTATGACCGTCCTCAGCATTTCATGTTCGTAACGCCTGAAATTCCGCATCTTCGCGTGCAATTTGTTCTTGCATACCGATAAGCCATTCATCAAACGTGATGCGCGCTGGCTCGGTCACCAGCAACATAACGCCTCTGGGATTGCGATTCTGGCGGTGGAATTCAACGAGTGCGTGTTGGCTGGCCGCGATGACATGAAAAGCCACATTCAGCAATTTGTCTTCCCCGCAAGGTTTCTCCTCCGGTTTCAATTGCCACTTTTCGCACCAATCATCGTGCAAGCGGCGCATGACTTCAATGGTCTGGTCGGTGGAGAGGGCATCACCGGTATCAGGGATCCGATCGATAAGTTGCGGCAGGAAATGATCGTAGAAAGAGTTCATACCCTGGAGTGGCGGCAACTGATCCTCTATTTCTACCACCAACGTCTCACCGGGCTCAGTCTTCAAAAATTTCCGCGTCAGCCTGTCAGCGCGTTGCCGTGTGATCTCGACAATATCTCGTAACTTACCATGCTGCAGGCAATAGCGATCCACTGCATCTTCCGGGTGGATGAGCCTTTGCTTGACTTCTCGGAAACGCCCGACGTTTGGAGACATATGGACGAGTATACCACCTCACCGCAACTCATACGTCAGCGTCACCTGCACATTCACCTCCTGCTCCCCCGGCGGCAGCGGCGTTGGCGTGACGTCCATCGCCTTGGATTCCAACGCCATCACCCCGCGTGCATACATGATCGGCGGCATCCCGCCCCCGCCTTCGGAGAAGTTCTTGAGCTTGCCGAGCTTCATGCCGAGTTGCTTCGCGAGCGTGACGGCCTTCTGCTGGGCCTGTTCAATTGCTTCCTGCCGTGCCTCGGCACGCGATTTTTCGGGATCATCGACGACAAAGCTCACACTCCCCGCCTGATTGGCGCCGGCATTCGTTGCTGCGGCAAGAACACCGGAAACTTTATTGAGATCGCGGACTTTGACACGGAGACTTTGGCTGGCATCAAATCCTCGCATCATTTGTTGCCCGTCTTTCCAGTCATATGCCGGGTTCAATGCAAGGCTTTCGGTTTTGATATCTTTTTCGTCTATTCCAGACTTCTTCACGGCATCGACGATCGACTGCATCCCCTTCCCCAGGAGGTCCATCGCCGCCTTCGCCGTCGGCTGCCGCTGGATCTGGATGCCAAAACTCAACTCAGCGATATCCGGCGTGGCATTCGATTTTCCTTCACCACTGACCGAGATCACCGTCGGATCGGCGTACTTGGTTTCGATTTTCTTGCCGTAGACGTAAAAGAGCCCGCCCATCGCGACCGCGACGAGGAGGACCAGTGGCATCCACAATGGAGGTTGGAGAGTGACCGTGCGGGAATCGTCCATGGTGAAAAGGGTTAGAGTATTAGAATAATAGAGTACTGGGGACTCAGAACAAGCATTCATCTGATTTTTTCGCGTCCTAGTATTCTCATACTCTAGTATTCTTTTTCACCGTATCTCGCGTATCCGTCTTTCTCCAGTGTTCTCGCGAGTTCCATCCCCCCGCTTTCGACGATCTTCCCGCCGACCATCACGTGCACGTGATCCGGAGCAACGTAATCGAGCAAGCGCGCGTAGTGAGTCACGAGGACCGCGGAGAAGTGCGGTGAACGCATGGCGTTCACTCCGTCCGCCACGATTTTCAGCGCATCGATATCGAGTCCCGAGTCCGTTTCGTCCATCAGCGCAAGCCGCGGGTGCAGAACGGACATCTGGAGCACTTCCGCCTTCTTCTTCTCCCCTCCCGAGAACCCTTTATTGAGGAACCGCCCGGCAAACGCGCTGTCCATATGGAGCGCCTGCATCTTCTCATCCAGGAATTTTTTGAATTTGATCGGGGAAATGATTTTCGGGAGATCTTCTCTGACCGCAGACTGAGCCTTGTATGCGGCGAAGAGGAAACTCCTGAGTGTCACGCCTGCGATCTCTTTGGGATACTGGAACGCGAGAAAGAGTCCGAGGTGGGCACGATCGGAGGGGGAGAGTGCGAGAAGATTTTTCCCGTCGAATTCCGCTGAACCTTTTGTGACGGTGTATTTCGGATGGCCCATGAGCGTATTCACAAATGATGACTTTCCCGAACCGTTCGGGCCCATGATCGCGTGTATCTCACCGGGCGAGACCTTGAGACTGATGCCGTTCACAACGTCTTTGTTCTCCACGGAGATGTGGAGATTATGGACGGAGAGAAGAGTTGCGGCTGTCTTTGGCATTGGATCACAAGAATACTGGAAGAGTAGAATATTAGGAATCGCTTCGGAGAGAGGAAAACGAGGTCCTAGTACTCTACTATTCTCGTACTCTACTATCGTATGTCCATGCCCAAGGTCACCTTCCACTACGCCGGCACGCAGAAAATCGTCGAGGCCAAAGACGGCGAGACGATCCTGAAGATCGCGCTCGACAGCGGCATCCCGATGGAACATGCCTGCGGGGGCAACGGCTTCTGCACCACGTGCATGTGTAAGGTGAAGCACGGTATGGAGAACCTGAGTCCGCGCAACGATCGGGAGGAAAATATGGGGATCACGGATGATCCGGACCGGCTCAGCTGCCAGACGGAGATCCGGGGGGATGTCACAATAGAGGTTATTGAATACTAAAAGCATTCTCGTTAATTCGTTAACTGGCTAATTCGTATGAAGTTTTACGAGTTAACGAATTAGCGAGTTAACGTATCTGCGACCAGTGTCACACTCTCGCCAGGGAAAGGAGTTTTGCTTTTACTTCTTCATCATACGGCTCGACCTTATTGATCCTCCTGTACGTCTCCTCCGCCTTCTCGGTATTGCCGAGCTGCAGGTACGATTCGGCGAGGAGACGCAGGAGTTCGGTACTGCGCGAAAGACGCTGTGTCGCTTTTTCGAGGAGCGGCGCGGCTTCTTCAAAGCGCTGTGCGGCGATGCATGCGCGGCCAAGGGCGGCGGACCGTTCGGGGGTCTGTGGATCGCGGTTGAGCGCTTCCTGGTACGCCTGGCAGGCCTCGATGTACTTGCCCTGCCGGTAGTACGCGAGCCCGAGGTTACTGTGGAACGAAACATCATCACGGTTCTGGAGCAGCCCGCGGTACATCGCTTCGGCTTTGTTCTCGCGCGCGGTGGTGAGGTACAGCTTGGCGAGCATCGCCTGCACATCGAAGGCCATCGGCTGCACGGTGAGCGCCTGAATGAAGAGCCGTTCAGCGTCTTCGATCTTCTCCTGTGCGATCGCTTTCTCCCCCTGACGGATCAGTGAGCGCACCTGTTGCAGCTCAATCGCCGACGTTCGCGGAGACTTGCGCGTCCGCACCATCGTCCGCTCCTCCACCATCAGCGCCCCCCGGTCTTCGGCCGAATTGAACCGCTGCTTGATCGACCGCACAAACCGCCGGACGGCCCGGTTGCGCAGCAGCGCGCGGAACCCGAACAGGACGAGAATGCCAAGAAGGGAAACAGAGAGGACGAGGACGTACAACATAAGTCTCAAAACTGACGAAGTAAGCTATCACGGGACCTCAATTCTGGCAAGGAACCCCAATACGCCCGTTAACTGGTTAATTCGTTAACTCGTGATCAGCTGACACGAATGAAACAGTGAACGAATGAACGAGACACTGCTTACTATCCCCGTGCCAACTCCAACACGAATTTCTGCGCAAGTAATTGTCTGTTCACATTCGTCTCCAGATTCCTGCTGAGTTCCGTGAGGTGCCGCACCGATGACGGATCATGTAGGGGCGCATCATGATGCGCCCCCGCGTGCTCTTCGCGGAACGCGAGATACAGGTGCAGAAGGAACTTTTCCGCCTCGGCGCTCCGTTCATGGAGCGGCGAGAGCAATTGAAGACGTTCCACATTCGACCGGCTGTGCCAGAACGCGAGCGCGTTGCTGTAGACCTGTCGCTCGGCGCGCAGGAGATCGGGATTGTCGCGGAGTCTTTTGATCACTCCCGGCGCCCCTTGCGCAACGCGGAGCAGGAACTGCCGCTCTTCATCGCCTGCCCTGCCTGCCCGTCCGTAGCCCGAAGGCGAAGGCGGGAGCGAAGTCGAAGGGGAAGCCCCTGTGAGGAGCGGATCGAGTTCCGCGTCGGTCAGACGGGTGAAGTGCAATACACGCGCGCGGGAGACGAGTGTGGGCGGTAGCGACGCAATATTTTGCGTCGTCAAAAGAAACACGACGCCTTCGGGTGGTTCCTCCAGGATTTTGAGCAGTGCGCTTACTGCTTCGGTTTGCATGCGCTCTACAGACCGGATGATGCAGCAGCGGTAGCGGCCCGCGCCCACCTCGTGCAGGCGCTCCTGCACGGCACGGATATCATCGATACTGATCTTGTCGGTCTTGGCGGGCGAATTCTTCGCGCGGTGCTGCTGGGGGATGTTGGATGATTTTCCGAGCACCGCGAAGTCTTCGCATACGTCTTCGATCCAAAGCTGATCAATGACGAGAAAATCGGGATGGAGCAAACGGCGGATCTGCTCATCGACCGCGCCAGACTCTTCCGGAGAAAGTCCGTCACACAGAAGCTCCCGACCGAATCGTTTGGCGATGCTGAATTTTCCCAAATGCCGCGCTCCCGAAAAAATATACGCGTTCGACACGTTATTCAGCGCCAGATCTTTCCCCAGCGCGGTCAGTTGGGAACGGTGGCCGAGGATGGCATCGGATGCGGTCATGAAGAGACATATGCTATCACACTACGCATTCTTCCCGTGACATTTCTTGTATTTCTTCCCTGACCCGCCCTTCGACAAGCTCAGGGTGGCAGTGGCGAGTTGTTTCTCATCACATATTTTTTCCATGGCATTTTTTGAACTTCCGGCCACTGCCGCACGGACACGGATCATTGCGGCCGACTTCTTGCACATGACGCTCCTGTGTAGGTGGTTTTCTTGTGAGTTGTGAACTGGGAGTTGGGAGTTTTCCCGTGGGCATCTGCATCGCGTAGGGAATATCTTCCGACTCGGGCGTCAATTGCAGAGTCGTTCCCCCTCCCCCGCCCGTGAGTGATCCTTCGATATCCGCTTCGTTCGTCGTAAGTTCCGCTTCGCGCTCTTCTTCATCGAACTCGACCATCACCTGCGGAGCGAAGACCGCGAAGTCGGACTGGAGGAGGGTACGGACAATCGTGGAGTCGATCGTCTGGATCAGCTGCTGGAAACGCCGGAAGCCCTGATCCTGGTATTCGATGAGCGGATCGCGCTGCGCGTAGCCGGAGAACGCCACCTGCTCGCGCAGATGCGACATATCGTCGATGTGATCCATCCAGTGCGTGTCGATACTGCGCAATGTGACGACGCTCTCCGCGCGGCCGACGATGGAGAGATCGAGCCCGTCGCACTTCTCCTTGTAGAAGCGATGGATGAAGACCGTCAGTTCGTCTTTGAGAATCCCGGGGTCGACGAATTTCTTGAGTCGTTCCACTGTGAATTCCTTTTGGAATTCTCCGTGGAGCGACCCGATCATTTCATAGATCTTCTGGATGTCCCATTCTTCGGGATCATCGGCCCGCGCATGCGTATCGATGACGCTGTGAGCCTCACGGCGCATTGCCGCAAGAACTTCTTGATGGAGTGGTCCTTGTGATGCCACCTCGATGGCTTCGGTCCCCTTTTCTGATTCGACGATTTTTTCGAGAATCTTCTGCCGCCTCTTGTAAATGATGTCCCGGTGCTTATTCATCACATCGTCGTACTGCAGCACGTGACGGCGGATATCGAAGTTGCGGCCCTCAACTTTCTTCTGCGCGCTTTCGATGGAACGGGAGACCATGCGATTTTCCAGCGGTACGTCATCGGGAACATTCAGGCGTTGCATCATCGACTTCAGACGGTCGCCGCCGAAGAGGCGCATCAGGTCATCCTCCATCGAGACGAAGAACCGGCTTTCGCCGGGATCGCCCTGGCGTCCGGCGCGTCCGCGCAGCTGGTTATCGATGCGTCGCGCTTCATGACGTTCGGTGCCGAGGATCGCGAGTCCCCCGAGTTCCTGCACGCCCGATCCGAGTTTGATATCGGTTCCGCGACCGGCCATGTTGGTCGCGATCGTGATGCTCTTGCTCTGCCCCGCGCCCGCCACGATCTCGGCTTCCTTCTCGTGCTGCTTGGCGTTAAGCACCTGGTGGGGAACACCTTCCTTCTCCAGCAGAAGACTCATCGCTTCGGACTTTTCAACCGACGTTGTGCCGATGAGCACGGGCTGGCCCTTCTCGTATTTTTCTTTCGCTATCTTCGCGACTGCCATGAATTTGGCGGCGATCGTCCGGTAGACGGCGTCGGCTTTGTCGTCGCGGACCATGGTGCGATGCGTCGGGATGGTGAGAACGCGCAAGCGGTAGATAGAATCAAACTCCTCTTCTTCCGTCTTGGCGGTTCCCGTCATGCCGGCGAGCTTCCCGAAGAGACGGAAGTAGTTCTGGAACGTGATCGTCGCGAGTGTTTTGCTTTCGCGCTGCACGGTGACGCGCTCCTTCGCTTCGATCGCCTGGTGGAGACCGTGACTGTAGCGGCGGCCCGGCATCAGACGTCCGGTGAATTCGTCGACGATGATCACCTCATTGTCTTTGACGACGTAATCGACGTCGCGCGCAAAAATCGCGTGCGCTTTGAGCGCCTGTTCAATGTGATGCACTTCCTGGAAGCCGCGGTCGGTGTAAATGTTCTCGATGCCGAGCAGCTGCTCCATCTTTTTGATGCCTTCTTCCGTGAGAACGGCTGTGCGCTGCTTTTCGTCTTTCGTGAAGTGCTCTTTTTCCTGCAACTGACCGACCAGCTGCGCGTACTGCGCATACTTGGTGGTTGATTCCTCCGCCGGCTGGCTGATGATGAGCGGCGTGCGGGCTTCGTCGATGAGGATCGAGTCCACTTCGTCAACGATCGCGTAGTGGAGACCGCGCTGGACCTGACGTCCAACCGACGTTGCCATGTTGTCGCGCAGGTAGTCGAAGCCAAATTCGCTGTTGGTGCCGTAGGTGACGTCCGCTGCATAGGCCTCGCGCCGGCGCGCGGTGGGCAGCCCATGAACGATCACGCCGACCGAGAGTCCGAGCGCGTTATAGAGGAGGCCCATCCACGTGGCGTCGCGGCGCGCGAGGTAGTCGTTCACCGTCACGACGTGCACGCCTTTGCCGAGCAGGGCATTCAGATACACCGGGAGCGTGCAGACAAGCGTCTTGCCTTCACCCGTCCGCATTTCGGCGATGCTGCCGCGGTGGAGTGCGGCCCCACCGATGATCTGCACGTCGAAGGGGACCATGTCCCATCCAAACTCCTGCTTCCCCATCTGGATTTTGACGCCGGATTCCTTGAGGAGTTCACAGGCCCGGATCGCGACAGCGAACGCTTCGGGCAGCATTTCATCGAGGAGAGCGCGGGCTCCTGCGCTTGACGAAGGATTGCCCGCACTGATGCCTGCTTGAATCCTCGCTTTCAATTCCGCGGTTTTTCCTGGCAAACTCTCGAGTGTCAGCGCCCGAATTTCGGATCGCTTCTCGAATTCCCGCACCTGCGGCACGATCGGACGGAGTCGCTTCAGCTCTTTTTCGTTGGGGTCGCCGAGGAGCCGGTTTAAGACATCGAGAAAGGCCATAGAGACGTCTTACTGTAGCGATTGCGGAAGGGATAGAGAAGAGACGAGAGCGAAAACAGGGAGTGACAACCCCTTCCATTTTGTTTGACAAATGTCTGACAAACGCTATACTGGATGCATGATCAAAACAGTGAAAATCCGGGAATTTCTGCGGAACTTCAAGGCTCTGAAAGAGCAACTCACCAGCGGCCATATTCAATTTGTGACGATCGATATCGGCGATGACCGTGACCTAAAACTCACCCTCACTGAGCCGAAAAAAACTATTGGCGATTTACTGCGTCACCTCGAAAAACGACCCAAGCCAAAGGGGCGTCTGCGACGTGTGGATTTATTCGGCGATCTTTCACGCTGACTCCATGGCGGACATTCTCCTCGATACCAATATCGCCATATATGTCTATGGTGAGCATCCGACGTATTTGCATTTTATGAGAACCATTGCAGGGAAAAGGGCGGCAGTCAGTGTAATGACTTCCATGGAAATGGCTGTGGGTGCTCGTGACGATAGTGATGCGCGTGCAATTGAAGAATTCCTCGGGCATTTCGACATTATCCCCGTGAGCATTGCCATAGCGAATGCCAGTGCAATCGCATTTCGAAAAAGAAAGCTCAGGAACCTCCGACATCCGTGGCTTGCTGATACGATCATCGGCCAGACCGCTCTGTCACTGGTAGTACCGCTGGCAACGAATAATCCAAAAGATTTTTCCGCGTTTACGGGCCTGAAAATCATTGTCCCCGAATAATCACCACCCTCTCCCGTACCACGGCGTCAGGATCTGCTCTTTGTACGTCTGACATTTGAGAAACCGCGGCAGCACCTCTTCCAATGGCTTCAGCAGAGCTTCTTTTGCCCCTGCATCGTCAACAATGCTTCGATGCTCGGGAATCAGTTCGCCCATCCACTGGATTTTTTTTGTGATAATTTTTTTGAGATCATCGACGGTGATGCAGAGAGCCTCTGGGAATTGTTTTTGCAGTTCGCCGAAGCCGCGGATGAAGAGTTCATTTTTTTTAGTGGAATGAACCCATGTACAGGATCCATCATTCATAATTCTTGATTCATATACATCACTGAGGTGAATCCCGCATGAGGGAATCTTCAATTCATGACTAAGCGTATTCGCGAGTGCGACGGCGACTCTCAGACTCGTGAATCCTCCGGGCCCCACCACGCACGCGATGTTGGTCAGATCCGAATATGCCCATCCAGCAGACAGGAGCGCGTTTTCTACGCGCGGAATCAAAGAAGCATCGTCGATGCGGCGATCGATTGATTCTGAAGCCAATGTGCGATCATCCGCGACGATGGCAATGAGCCCGTCGTTGGATGCCAGATCGAGGTAGAGTGTCCGCATGGAGCCCATTCTCTCCGTCATCATCCCCACCCACAAGCGCCCGCAGATCCTGCGGAGAACCCTTGAATATATCGAGCGGCAGACGGTGGCGGACCAACTTGAGGTGGTTGTGGTAAGTGATGGTGAAGAATGGAGAATGGAGAATGGAGAATGGAAAATGCCTGTGAAATTTTTGAGCGTTCCCAAATCACAGCAGGGAGTTGCGCGCAACAGGGGAGTGCGGGAGGCGCGCGGGGAATTCATCCTGTTCATCGGGGATGACATTTTCCTTGCACAAGATGCGTGCGAAAAGCATCTCAATATTCTCCATTCTCAATTTTCCATTCTCCATTCAGCCGCCGTCCTCGGCTTCACAACATGGGATCCTGTCTGCGGCATCACGGATGTCATGCGGTGGCTGGAGTCGTCCGGCTGGCAATTCGGCTATCCCTTCATTCAGCAGTACAGCCATCGTGCCATCCCACCATCCGTTCAACATCGCTTTACCTACACCAGCCACATCAGCCTGCCCACAGAGATCGCAAAGAAGTTTCCCTTTCGTGAAGATGTGACGCTCTACGGATGGGAAGATGT
>CAYJTW010000034.1:0-10327 GCA_964373225.1 uncultured Candidatus Peribacteria bacterium | reverse complement strand
AGACGCGACCGTCAGTACCGTCAGGACGCCCGAAAGAAGCCGGAGGAGGGGATGGAGAGTTGACATGGATTTCAATTCAATCGTAGCAGAACACCATCACGAATTCGATGAAAATGTCAGTCGAATTAATGGCCAAAGTACCACTCGCTGCGGCTCGTTCGGGTGTCATGGCTCGCCATAAACCGAACGGCCCTCTGTCAAAAAAAAGACCAGCAGCAGCTTCCTCTATGTATGTGGGTCCATTCGGCCCAAAACATCATGTCAGCCTACGCTCGTTGCGACGAGCTTCGGCCGACAGCCTTCGTCGCAGATGTGAAACAACGTGGCTTGCCGGCCGTAGCTTCTGCGCACAGAAGCGAAGGCTGGCGGAGAGGGTGGGATTCGAACCCACGAACCCATTGCTGGGTTACCTGATTTCAAGTCAGGCGCCATCGACCACTCGGCCACCTCTCCATGTTTATGATAGCAGGTGAGTACACCGATCCTGCCCCTTTATCTCTCCAAACTATACTCCACCAGCGCTTTTTTGATGATGTCGTCGTCGGTGACAAAGCCGTCTTTGTAGATAACCTGTTCGGAATAATCTATGTCTTTAAAATAGGCGAGTTGTACCCTAAAAATTTTCTCATTGAATTCGTTGCCGAATACTTCCACGCCCTTCTCCGTTATCTCGGCAACAGTGTGGTGCGCTTTCAGAATAAAATACAAATCTACATAATCTTTCCATTTAGCGCGACGACCGAGCGCGAACGCTTTCATAGCGGCGAGGGTGAGAATGTCGGGCAGTCGTATGATGTCGCCAAACGATTCTGAAAAATTAATTTTGTAGGGAAATTGGAAAAAGGTGAATCGTACGCCATTGATCACAAGTGTCAATTGTCCGGTCTCGTCACGCACAATAGTATCTATTGTTGCAGCTTGTGAAATTTTCCTTCGGATTTTTTGGTTTACAAATTCGTCGAAAGTAAACAAATCGTAATCAATGGATTCTCGATGTCCGAGATACAGTGCAATAGCCGTACCACCAACCAAACCGAAATCGCCAGAAAATAATTTCACAATATTCAATAGAGCAGATTGTGCAGGTGAAAGAATTTCCTTATGCATATTTCTTAAAATAAAGGGAGAAATAGTTGACGATCTTTGAATCATAATTCACCCTTGCACGGTTCGTGTTCTCATGAAAAATCTTTGCGACTTCTTGTATGCCCAAAAGGGAGATCAATTCCCGTACGTCGTTCATATCACCGTAATTCAAAATACCCTCAACGACGGCACTGTGTGAGAGGCCATCATAATTTTTCGTTGACCAAAACAAATACTTTCTTTTTCTCACAAAATCACCGATAGTCATAGTATGACTCTAGCAAATTTTTTAGGAATTATCCATCTGCATGTCGATCACATTATAGCGTATTGATCGCTTTCAGCATCATCGTTCTTCGCATCCTTCTCCACGAATCATTTCGGCTCCGCCGCCCCTCCCTTGAGCATCTCCCGCGCCTGGTCGGCCATGGTTTTGGCGATCGTCTGCACCTGCGTCGATAAGTCCTGCAAACTGGGGCTCAGTACCTTGGCTTTTTCCGCGAGACCCCATGCGTCTTTGGTGAGCGTGATGACGTCCTGCAGTTTCCCCTCTGTGCCGGCCTTGTAGGCACGGACGAGCGCGCGGAATGCTTCAGCAATCTTCACGGCCGCCTGCACGATGGGTGTGGTGGGCTTGCTGGTGAGCGCTCCGCGGGCGGAGAGCAGCGCGCGCGCGGACGCCATATCGGCCTGGCCAAAATCTTTTGCCTCCAGCGACTGGAGCGTGTGGACCAGATAACTTTCTTCGGTGGAGAGGCCCGCCTGCGTGCGCTTGTCTGCCTGGTACATTGCGAGGTAATAGACTTCGAGCGCGAGTTCCCCGCGCGTGAGTTCAAGATCGGGACGGAGTCTGCCATCCGGTTCCACATGGATAATGACCGTCGAGACGGCGTAACGCATGTACGGATAGAACCACTCATCGGGGTTTGTCACATCTGTCCCCAGCGGCAGCTTGATCTCGCTGTAGGCATTGGTGTCGATACCCTGGGATTTGAAGAGGAGCTTGAGGAATTCCGCCCGGCGAACCGTGCGGCTGCCGTTGAACGTCGTGGCCTTGGGAGGACCGTCAATAAGACCCAGTTTCTGGAACGCGGCCTCCACGTACGGACGGTACCAGGCATCCGCCGGAACATCCGTAAATGAGCGTTTCGTGAATGTCTGAATCTCCTCCGGGGACACCCTGGTCGCGACCAAAATCTTGACCGCCTCTGCCCGCGTCACCGCCTGTTTCGGCTTGAAGGTTCCATCCGGATATCCCTGCATGATGCCTTTCGCTTTGAGGAATTCAACAGCGAAGAATTCGGAACTCTTTTCCGGTACGTCGGAGAAGGAGCCAGCGGCAGCCGCTGACGTGGGAAAGAGCACGACAGTCATCACAGCCACCGTGATGAGGGAAACGATGCGCGGAGATTGCCGGAGAGAAAACATGGCGAAACGGATGCGACAATCGTACCAAAAATTCTCAAATGCTCAAACATCATACGGCGTCTTCTCTCCGCCTTGGCCAGTTCATCACGATGAATGTCGGCGACTCTTCCGGCGCTTTGCGGAGATCATCGCACGGCGCTCGCGCAGGTGGAGCCGTATCGCCGTACCGCCGCACGCGATGCCGATCAGCGCCAGCAGCAAGACCAATTCGGTGACCCAATCTCCTTCCAGCAGTGCCGAGCCGACCGATCCGGCACGTGCGAGCAGTGCTGCGGTGAGTTGCCTCTCCGAACCGCTTCCATTGTGCGTGATTTGCGAAACGGGGAGTTCTCGAGGCCCCGATGGTCTCCACTGATTGATGATCATCAGGAGCGATCGGAGTCCGGATGTCCTTGGTAGCACGTGGATGAATGAGCCGAACGGCATCACTCTCTTCCGTAAGTAGTCAAAAGGGCTGAACCACGAAGGCGGTTTCGCCAGTTTTGTCTTGATCGAAATCGCCGGAGCGCCGGGCAAATTGATCCAGCTTGGGGGTGCGCTGATGCCCGGCAGTGCCGATGGCTTCTGCGCAGGACCTGTTGTCGGTGCTGTGGTCGCTTTCTGCGTTGCTCCTGGCGTCTGCAGTTGAGCAGGAGCAGTCGTGTTCTTCGTCCCGGCTGGAGCGGTGGGCGCAGCTGCAGGGTGCCGGTTCGACGGCTCTCCAGTACGAGCAGGACCCCTTGTTCCACGTCCTCCTCGGCCGCCTCCGGCTCCCTGCTGCGGCTGAGCGCTGCTTGATTCCGAGCTGCTTTCCGATGACGAAGAGCTGCTGCTGATCATGAATGTCGGATGCACGAGTTGAAAACTCGTGCTCGTGCCGGGGTACTGATACCAGGTGATGCCTGCATCATTCGTCTGGTAGTTCGTCGATGTCGCGATATTCTGGCTCGCTTCATTTGGGAAGTTTGTGAGTAATTGAAAGGACGTGCTCTGGTCTGCTCTTGCGATGGATGGCACGACGAGCACGGCGAACGCAAAAATGCCAACAAATGTGTGTGTGAGTTTCATGGGTGTTTCTCATCATTCTAGCAGAAATTGCCCTTCGGGGCCATTTGTGATTCTGAACGACCAGATGCATGTGGATATCCGTCTGTATATGGACTTCTTATAAAAAATATTTTATAATATAATAAACAAAAGCTCAAGCAGAATAGCTGCACCAACCAATCAACAATGGCTGAATTCGATGGTTTCGTAGACGGCAACCAGAATAGCAACAACTCGGTGGGAATTTTTTTTGCGCGTAGCGTTGGTGACCTGTGTGCTCTCCGAGCCCTGTGCTTTGCGAGAAGTTCAAACAGAGGTGATACTTCTGTAGCTTTCGTTTGCGTGGATTATCAGCGTGAATGATGACTCTGTAACCGGAAAAAAGTGCAGCACTATTTGCCCTGTGTCGCCTCTCGACGGTCAATTGCATGGGGGCAGTGTGTCATCCAGTATTTCCAGATGCGGAAAGTTCATAGAGAATCGATACAGTGTATTGCAGGACATTCTGAGACGGCATCACCGCTCTCCCCGCATCTTTTTTTTGAAGGTGACACCGGAGATTTTATGAAGCATTTTTTGTATTACGACAATGACAAGAGTTCTATTCAAGAGAGAGAAGTTCATACTCAACCAATACAGCTTCAGTATGATAATTGAATAAACCAAAAGCCAAAAATCAGACTATAGACACAATGAGTCCATATGGTTCAGATACATTATGGACATTTTAACTTCAAAATGCTAAAATAGAGCAAAGACAAAATAAATACACATGCCTCTCCGGTGCCTGAACGCTCGTCGGCAAGATGTCATAAATCTCCTGCATCATGCGGAGACGCTGCGTCTCAGTCGTGATGCTCGGCGGAGACTTGCGTGGTTTGCGTATGCACTGGCTCACGACGGGAACATCAGTCTTACGTGTCGGTACTTCGGCATCTCCCGCGCGACGTTCCTGCGGTGGGCAAAGCGTTTTGATCCGAAGCGCCCCGAAACTCTCGAAGATCAATCCCGTAAACCACACACTGTTCGCGCGCCCGAGACGACGCCAAAGATCGTTGCACTGATTCGCGAGTATCGCACGGCACTGCCCACCATGGGGAAGAACATCATTGCTCAGAAACTTTTCACCGAACACACGCTCACCGTGTCGGCCTCCACCGTCGGTCGCGTCATTGAACGCGAGCGGCTCTTTTTCGGCGATCTCCCCTCACATCAACACAAGCGCTCCGGCATTGATTTTGCACCGGACGCGACTCAGGCAAAGCCCGCTGCGACTGCGTCTTCTGCTTCCACACCGGAAGCCCTTCGACAGGGCTCAGGGCAGGCAGGAGAGGCAGGCGCCATGCCTGCCGCAGATCAACTACCGCTCTTCGGATCGTGAGTACCTTCCGCTTCCAGATCGGCATTCGCACTCTCGCGACACTCCTCGCGGTCCTCGCGCTGAGCCTCGCGACACAGGTCCACGCGGCAACGACTGCGCCGCAGAGGATGATCTACAACGCGCGTCTCCTGAACAGTGCGGGGACGGCGATTACGTCAGCACACACCATCCGTTTCAGTTTCTGGAAGAGCGCAGACGAAGTCTCGACGGATATCACCGGAACGGGTGCCATCAATACGGGTGCCAGCAACTATGCAAGCTGGAACGAGGTGCAGACGGTGACGCCCGACAGCAACGGCTACTTCAGTGTGAGCATGGGCAGCGGCACGGCGTTGCCCTCGATGGATTCGCTCCCGGCGAGTACGCTCCTCAGTTTGTACCTGCAGGTGGAGGTGAAGGCCTCTAGCTCCGCGAATACCGCGTACGAAATTCTCGATCCCAAGCCGCTGAGTTCGTCTGTTGATCGTTCACCGGTGCTCTCGGTGCCGTTCGCGCTCAATGCTGACCGGCTTGACCAGCATGACGTCGGCACCGGCAGCGGCTCGATTCCGTTACTCCTGAGCGGCGGCTTGCTGCCCATTGCCAATGTTCCCGGGGGCACGAACCGCGATACGTTTGTTCTCGACAGCAATAATTCCGCATCCTCTGCCGTTACGTTGCAGTTCGGCGATACCGTAAATAAGACCCTGCTCTATAGCATCACCAACAATCGTTTCGAATTCAATGCCAATGTCCGTGTCGGTGGGAATCTGACGGTCACTGGCCTTATCAATGGCATTGATCTCTCATCGGTGAATATTCAAGCGCCTCTCCGTGCCTTCTCCGGCGGCGGGCTCCTCGTCAGTGTGTTCTCCGGCAGTTACCGCGTGAACGGCACGGTGACGAATTACGGCGGCACGGGCGTCACTGTCAGCAATAACGCTGATACCTATATCTTCTTCACGTCGACGGGGTTCGTTGCCCGCGCAAGCGGATTCCCGACGAATGTGAGTTTCATCCCCGTTGCAAAAGTGACCACAGCCAACGGCGGAGTGGCCTCAGTAAGTGACCGCAGGGTCTTCCAGAGCGACAATCGCGAACACTCTGCCCTGGACGTTCTGCACCCCGGATACGACTCCTCCGCCTATGACGCCGACGGCAGCAACAACACCGGTCAGCTCTCGGTGGATCACGACGGCACTTCCAAGAATAACTTCTATCAGTGGACGACGACAAAGGGGACATTGAATGACTATGATCTCGTCGTGCGCTACACCCTGCCGCAGAAGTTTATCCGCTGGCAGAGTACTCCGTTCAAGCTGTACTACCGCACCTCATCGAGCGATTCCGCTGTCAGTAAGGCGGACATTGAGGTCTACGATACCGCAGGGAACGCCGTGACCCTTGGCGGCACCAGTACAAACCTCACGTCGACATCGTGGACGAGCACGAGCCTGACCTTTAGCGGATCGCCGGCGTGGACCGCCGGGCAGACGTTCATCATGAAAATACGGCTCTCTGCAAAAAACGCCGCAACGGTACATATTGGAGACCTCGAACTCTCCACAGTCGAACTGGATCAGCAATAGCCGCTGCAGCCAGCCAAGGATAGTGAGATAAAAGCGTTCATAAAATGATTTAAGTATAAGTCAATGTAAGACGTGAGCATGGAAACGGAAAATTTGCTATACTGGTCGGAACCCTAAACACATATGACAAACACAACGCAGAGTCGGTTGGTCAGAAGCGCACGCGTGATGCTTGCCTCGCTCACGGGGATCGCATTCGCATTCCTTATAGTAGCCGAGACTGCGCATGCAGCGTCTTCGTGGAATCCGACACTGCTCGTGAATACGGAATCCTTCCAGACAATCGATTCGGGCGATGCGTCCACCAACATCGAACTGCGCTTTGGGGAGAATGCGGACAAGCGTATTTTCTGGAACATCACGGGGGCCGGCAGCGGCACATTCAAGTTCAGCAAGGGGGTCTACGTCCAGGGCAATCTGACCGCGACGGGAACGCTCAGTGTGAAGAAGAGCATTTCCGGTGCGGTACTGCGTGTTGACGGCGGCGCCGACATCTGGGGCACGCTCGGCGTCTCGGGTGCGACAGTCTTGAAGAGCACGGCAACGATCAACGGCGCGACGAAAGTCCGCGGCAGCATCTCCGGCGCGACGCTGCGGATTGATGGAGGTGCCGACATCTGGGGAACACTCGGCGTCACGGGTGCAACTGTTCTCAAGAGCACACTCAGTGTGAAGAAGGCGATCTCGGGTGCCACACTGCGTCTCGATGGAGGCGCCGACATCTGGGGAAACCTCTCTGCAACGGGATCGCTGAAGACCAAATCCGGGGCGATCATCAATGCCGACAACGATAGTAATGATGCCATTCTCCAATTCGGCAATACGACTGCGCCGCAGACACTGAAGTTCATGAATGCACGCCAGCGCTTCCTCTTCAGTAAAGACGTGAGCGTCATTGGAACCCTGTCCGGTTCCAGTCTGACGGTCGACAACCGTACGACGACCATCGGCACGACCCTGTACACATGGCCCAGCGCGCAGGGCGCCGCAAGCACGTTCCTCAAGAATGACGGTGCCGGAGCGCTGACATGGTCAGCAGTCACCGTCGGTTCCTCCAGCGGCAACATTCTCTCCCTGCACCCCGAATATAACAATGCCGTCTACTTCGCCTCCGGTTCCACAACAGTCGGTACGCTGACCTATGCGTCGTCAGGTGCTCTCGATAACTATTACCGCTGGACGACAACCCGCACGACAGCCCAGGACTACTGGATCTCGGTGCGCGTGCAGGTGCCCAAGAACTTCACGCACTTCGATACCGCCTCGGGCATCCAGTTGCGGCTGCGAACGGCTACAAGGCAGCTTGCCGATAACTATGTGACCGCCCGCCTGGTCGATACCGCGAATGCCACTGTCGCACTGACGAGTAACACGACGCTCACGGGCAGTACCGTGAACACCTGGAGAACCCATACACTCCAGAATGTTACCAGCGGCACGTACACGGCGGGCGGCTACATCACGGTGCTCTTGAAGCTCGCGGCAAAGTCCACCGGTTGGATCGACGTCGGCTTCGTGAACTTCAACTGGTCGACGACTACTCCATAGTAATTGATCATTAGCAATTCGAGAATGCGGCTTCTAGAAGCCGCATTTTTGTATGTCTATCATAATTAACATAGCTATACAGACAGTCAATTTTGATATTCTTCAAGAATACTCGGAGGCTAAAACTGCATTATTTTGCTATAATAATAGGAAACACTCATTTGATGAATTCAAACAAATACCGTGCTCCGGCTGTCCTTCTCATCCTGTGCATCCTGCTGGGATTCATTCCAGATCAACTGCTTGCGAGTACCTGGAATCCGACGCTGCTCGTCAATACCGAATCCTTCCAGACGATCGATTCCGGAGATGCATCCACGAACATCGAGTTCCGCTTTGGCGACAATGCGGACAAGAGGATTTCGTGGAATATCAGCGGTGCCGGCAGCGGCACGTTCAAGTTTACGAAGTCGGCATTTATCCAGGGGAACCTGACCGCCACGGGTTCGCTCAGCGTGAAGAAGGCAATCTCCGGTGCGGTGCTGCGCGTCGACGGCAATACCGATATTTGGGGAAAACTCGGTGTCTCGGGAGCAACCATCCTTAAACGCGGACTCACTGTTTCGGGATCCACCGTGGTCAAAGGCGTGCTCTACAGCAGTGGGGCGAGTATTCGTGGAGGTCTTTCGGGCACCACGCTCCGTATCGACGGCAATGCCGACGTTTGGGGGAGACTCTCCGCAACAGGATCACTGAAGACCAAATCCGGCGCGATCATCAATGCCGATAATGACACCAATGATGCGCTGCTTGTCTTCGGCAATTCGACCGCAAACCAGACGTTGAAGTTCATCCACGCATCGCAGCGGTTCCAGTTCACTACCGATGTGAGCGTGCTCGGCAACCTGTCCGGCGCCACCATCAATGTCAATAATCTGCGGAGCTGCGACACGATCGATACAGACACCGCCGGACGCTTCACTTGTGGTGCGGATGCCACGGGCGCTCCCGGCGGCGGCATCAGTCTCAACGATGCCGACGCGCGATATCTCATGAAACAGGGCAGTACGAAGTGGAGCACGATATCCGGGGCTCTCCTCGTCTACAAAGGCGCAACGTCTGCCACCGTACCGCCGCTGGCCGATACGGGAGTGGTCCTTGAGGTGATCGGCACGGCGTCTGGCCGTGTGGTCCATGCGCAGGACCGACTGGCGAGTTCCGGCTCGCTCGTGGTGCGGACGGTTGGCAGCGCGCAGCCGACGATCTACGCCAACAGCACCAATAAAGTCGGCATTGGAACGGGCTCTCCCGAAACAACACTCGAGGTGGCTGGCAGCATGAGTGGTCGCTTGATCCACGCGCAGAACCGCATCGCATCCTCCGGATCGCTCGTCATCCGGGGCAATCAGTCGCAGCCCGTGCTCGCGAGCTCGGGCTCAAAAGTCGGTATCGGAAAATCGGTGCCGAATACTGCTCTTGACGTTGTTGGAACGCTCTCTGGCTCTGCGCTGACCGTGAGCACATTAAAAGCGTGTAGCATCCTGCAGACGAACACCGGCGGCGTCGTCTCGTGCGGTGGTATGGTGATTAAGAGAAAGCCGCAGAACCAAACCGTCAATAACACCGTCGTGCCGGTTCATGATGCATCACAGTCCTTTCGGCTCGCGGCAAATGACACATGGGTGTTCCGGTTCTCTAACCTCGTTCGTGCCGCCACGGCAAGTCAAACAATGCGGTGGCACGTCGCCGGCCCGTCGGGCTCTACCTGCATATACGGTGCTGTGGATATCGATACCGCCATCACGGGTACGGGTGCAACGCAGTGCAACGAATACGTCCGCACTAGCGCACATGCTGTCGTGAACAGAATTACCGCCGTTGAAGTGTACGGAACAATTTTCAATGGTGCGACTGCGGGAAGCGGATATATCCGGTGGGGTCAGCACATTGCGGCAGCAACCAACACCCAGGTGCTTTCGGGCAGCACACTGATCGCCTTTAAGCCTGTCGGGTCGGACATTGCCGAGGTCTACCGCACGCGCGTTGCCAATCTGATTCCCGGTTCCGTTGTGAGTATTGATCCTCTGCTCCCGTCGGGTGTGCTTCGCAGCGCCAAAGCATACGATGAAAAAATGCTCGGCGTGATCTCCACAAAGCCGGGCATGACGATAGGAGGTGATGATTTGCTCGATGGCAAAGGAGGTCTGCCGGTCTTCCTTGCGCTTGCCGGCCGTGTACCCGTGATGGTCACCATGGAGAACGGGCCGATTGCACCGGGGGATTACCTGACGTCATCTTCAACACCGGGTCTGGCCATGCGTGCAACCCGGCCGGGACCGGTGATCGGCAA
>CAYJTW010000033.1:5521-10529 GCA_964373225.1 uncultured Candidatus Peribacteria bacterium | reverse complement strand
TCCCGACTCCATCACCAAAGAAATCCTCGCGTGCGAAGCATGCAAGCGTAATTTCAAGATCATCCCGCAGGAGTTGAAGATCTACAGAGAGATGACGGTCCCGCTCCCCCGCTCCTGCCCCGAATGCCGCTATCGCGAGCGGCTGAAAAATCGCAATCCGCGGAAACTGTGGAAGAGGAAGTGCGGCAAGTGCGGGGAGAGCCTTGAAACAACGTACTCTCCAGACTGCAAGGAACTGATTTATTGTGAAAAGTGCTACCTTCAGACGGTCTACTAAAGGAATCCCCTCTCCCTTCGCAAAGGGAGAGGGGCAGGGGTGAGGGTTCTTGGAAAACACGTTATACTTCACATCCATGCCAAAAACCTGCCCGATGACCGGCCAAATGTTTGAACCGTCCTCCCGTGAAATGGAGATGCGAAAAAAGCTCGGTGTGGAAGGAGAACCTAAATTGCATCCTGTCTTCCGCTTCATGCTGCTCGGCGCGTTCTGGCAGCACTGGAATCTCCATAAGCGGAACTGCGACAAGACCGGGAAATCGATCATCTCGGTCTTCCCGCAGGATTGCCCGTATCCCGTCTGGCAGCGCAACGAGTGGATCAAGCATGCCGATCCGCCGAGCGCCGAGTTCGATCCGGGCAAAGAATTTTTCGCACAACTCTGGGAACTCTTCCGCACATCCCCGATCCCCCACAACCTCGGCGCCGGCAACGAAAACTGCGAATACACCGACGACTGGTGGTACTGCAAAAACTGCACCCTCTGCCACAGCGGCGTCGAATGCCAGGATTTGCGCTACTGCTACCGCACAATCCGCGTCCGGGATTCCCAGTACTGCGTGTTTTCGTTCGACAGCGACACGTGCGTCGACCTCATCAATTGTCACACCTGCAACCGCGTCCGTTACGCCTACAATGCCTGGCAGTGCCGCGACTCGGCGTTCCTCTATGACTGTCGCAACTGCGCTGACTGCCTCTTCTGCTGCAACCTCCGGAACAAATCCTACTGCATCGGGAACAAGCAGCTGACGAAGGAGGAATATCAGCGACAGCGATCTGCATGGGACTTCCACTCGCGGGACGTCTACGAACGCGGCAAGGCGGAATTCGCAACGATGATGAAAACAAAGGCGTGGCACCGCGCGCTCTTCATCGACCGTTCGGAAGGTTCCCTGGGAAATTATCTCGACGAATGCAAAGACTGCGACAACGCTTTCTTTCTGTCGCACAAAATGCAGGACTGCGTGAACGTCCTGCGCGGCGGCGAAGGCTGCCGCGATTGTCTGGATGCCGTGAGTCCGTACAGCTCGGAACTGGTCTTCAATGCCACCTTGCCGCAGGACAAATCGTACGAGATCCGCTGCTGCTGCGACATGATCCAGTGCAAGTACATGGAATACTGCGCGCACTGCTTCCAGTGCGGGCACTGCTTCGGCTGCTGCGGCCTCGTCGGGAAGACGTACTGCCTGTTCAACGCGCAATATACGCCGCAGGAATATGAGAAACGCAAGGCCACAGTCATCACTCATCTGAAGCAGAAGGGAACGTATGGAGATTTCTTTCCGGGGTCCTTCGCGGCAAGCCCGTATGAGGAGTCCCTTGCAGGATTTTATTGGCCGCTCTCAAAGGACCAGGCGGCGAAATACGGCTTCTGGCTGCGGGGAAAGCCATCCGAGAGAACGCCGGATGCGCAGGATGCGGCAACGATTCCTGATCGCTCCGACCCTTCGACTACGCTCAGGGCAGGCTCCGACATCGCGCAGAAAGTGTTCTGGGACGCAACGGAGAACCGGCCGTTCCAGATTCAGGCGGCGGACGTGACGTTCGCGCAGGACTTGAGTATCCCCCTGCCGTACACGTACTACATGCGGCGTCTCCAGGAAAACTTCCGGTGGATTCCCTTCAACGGCACATTGCGGATGACGACGTGCGCCAAGTGCAAGCGCCAGACGCAGACGGGATGGCCGAAGGAATACGATGGGAGGATTGTGTGCGAAAATTGCTACCGTAAAGAAGTCTACTAAAACAATTTTCACCCTGAGTGAGTCCGCCTCGGCGGACAAGTCGAAGGGTGAGGGATGCTATCGACAAGAGGTCTACTGATCGGACCTGGGAATCCACAGAATGATCCTATCAATGTTCTATGATTTTATAAAAGGGCGCCACGATCACGGAAGACGCGTGACGCCCATCGAGAGCGCGGCAATTACCTCCTGCGCTTCTTCGACTTCTTTGCCTTCTTCTTTTTTCTCTTGACCATAGAAGGGGAGGGGAAGAAATAAAACTTCTTCCGACTGTACGAGAATTTTTCCCGCTTGAAAAGAAATTCCCGAAGCGCAAAATCGAAATTGTGATATTTTCATTCCA
Organism: uncultured Candidatus Peribacteria bacterium; assembly: GCA_964373225.1. Classification (GTDB taxonomy): domain Bacteria; phylum Patescibacteriota; class Gracilibacteria; order Peribacterales; family Peribacteraceae; genus JABFSS01. The sequence goes on along the minus strand of CAYJTW010000033.1, from coordinate 8,165 downwards.
AGAAATTTTTGAATGTATGTCCCATCTTCTCCTTCTTCGTCTTCAAATATTTTTTCTGCAGCTCCGATGACACCGCGATTTCAATCGGCAATTGATCGACAATATGGAGACCATATCCCTCCAGGCCGACGACCTTCTTGGGATTATTCGTGAGGAGCCTGAGCTTGCCGACGCCGACGGCCTTGAGAATTTGTGCGCCGATTCCATAGGTGCGCAGGTCCACCGGGAAACCGAGGCGCTCGTTGGCTTCGGCAGTGTCGATGCCATGAGCATGCTGCAGCGCGTAGGCCCTGATCTTGTTGGCGAGCCCGATCCCCCGGCCTTCCTGCCGCAGGTAGAGGAGCACGCCGTTTCCTTCGTCCGCGATGCGCCTCATCGCAAGCTGTAACTGATGGCCGCAATCGCAATGGACCGACCCGAGCGCGTCACCGGTCAGGCATTCGGAATGCACGCGAACGAGCGTGGGACTGAGCGCATTCACCGTTCCTTTCACCAATACAACATGATCGAGATGATGCAGCATGTCGCGGTAGACGTGCACCGTCCACGGGCCCGTCTCCGTCTGGAGCTGCGACGTCGCTTCCAGGCGCACCAGCGTTTCGTGCCGGCTGCGCCAGGCGATCAGATCCGCGATGGAGATGACGGGAATGTCGTGCTCCGCGGCAAATGTCGTGATGGCGGGGAGCCGCATCATCGTGCCATCATCGTGCATCAGTTCGCTGAGGATGCCGCCGCTGCGCAGCCCCGCGAGCCGGCAGAGGTCCACCGACGCTTCGGTGTGCCCCGCCCGCACGAGCACGCCGCCGTCGCTCGCGCGCAGCGGGAAGAGATGGCCGGGATGGCGCAGATCCTCCGGCCGCGCAACGGGATTGATCGCCGCTCGCACGGTCTGTGCCCGATCTGCCGCCGAAATCCCCGTCGTGATCTTGTCCGCGGCGTCGATGCTGATCGTGAATGGTGTTCCCAGACGCGAGGTGTTCTCGGCCACCATCGACGGGAGCTTGAGCTGATCGGCGACAGAGTTACTGACGGGCAGGCACACCACACCACCGGTGTGGCGAATCATGAAGGCCATCTTCTCTGTTGTGACGTGCTCCGCGGCGAGCACGAGATCACCCTCGTTCTCGCGCTGCTCATCGTCGGTCACGATCACGAAGCGACCGGCGCGAAGGGCATCGAGAGCGGCGGGGATGGTCGAAAATTGCATCATGGGAAAATCAGTATAGGAAATCTACCGTGAATGGGGAATACCCATATCGGGAAAATGATTGTAATCGGGATCGTAGGGGCGTTTCGCGAAACGCCCCTACGCGTCATTCCTATTTGATCTGGATCGAATACGTCTCCCGCGCACTGAGCGGCACCCCGTGCCGCACGCTCGCCATGTACGTTCCCGGCGGGTAGACGTAGCGCAGTCCGCACTCGGGGCCTTTGAAGCCGTACTGGTCCACATCGTCGAGCGGGTAAATGAGGCAACCGAGCGGGTCGGCGCTGCTCACGGAGAGCACCATCAGACGCCCGACGTCCGCGCCCGCATCGCCCGTGGCATCTTTGGGAATCGTGAAGGTGTACCAGTCTTCCAGATCGCCGGTATCAAGAGTGTCGGAACGGACTTTGCCGAGCGGCAGTGTGGCTGCCTGCGAGAAACCGTCGTTGCCGTCGCCGCTGGTGGTCCGCACCGAGACACTGAAGGTGGGCGCAAGTTTTTCGGGTGCAAGCTGCAATCTCCAGCGGCCGGGGGAGAGCGCCGCGCGGATGATGCAGTTCTTCCCGTCCTGGAACCCCAGGTAGTACTCCTGCGAAAATCCGCTGCGCCCCAAATGATAGAGACGGCAGGTGAGTGAACCGTTATTCCACTCCGTGATGGCGGTCTGGACATCGACCACCATCGAATTCGTTACAGAAAATTCGTACGAGAACGGCGTCTTCCCGTCAAAAGTTTTCTTGTCGGTGAAGGGCACGGTCACGCTCTTCGTATTGGCCTGCGCATGCTCCAGCGCCCTGCGTTCCTGCTCAATGACCCTGAGCGCGGCGGCGGCCCGCTTCTCGAGTTCCATCATGGCTGAAGATGCGGCGGCGGAGTCTCCGGGCGTTTCGCTGACGATCACCGACGATGACGATCGCGTCCGCAGGTTGCTCTTCGCCGCCTGTGCATTCCAGATGTACGCTGCGGCCTCGCCGCGTTCCAGGAGCTGCGCGGGATGGAACACCGGACCATCTTGACCGGGAATCGGGAGGATTTTTTCGACGAGCGCGGTGTGCACATACCCGGCGAACCAATCACTGGCGGACACATCGGTATACATCTTCACCTCGGCGTTGAGATCAGCCTCAGGAATACCAAACACGACGACTGCGAGCTTGATCGCCTCGGCACGCGTCACGGGCTGACTGGGTTTGAAGACACCGCCACCATAGCCTTTTACAAAACCTTTCGCGTACGCATCGCAGACGTAATACTCGTACCAGCTGCCGGTCGCGACATCGCCAAAGCACCCGCCGACTTTTTCGGGCTGGATCTTCGCGGCGATGTAGAGCATCTTGAGGATCGCGGCGCGGTTCACGGGGTCGGTCGGATGGAACGTGCCGTCGGGATTGCCGCCGATCACGCCGGCATCGGTGAGTTGTTCGATTGCGTCACGGT
>CAYJTW010000033.1:0-5421 GCA_964373225.1 uncultured Candidatus Peribacteria bacterium | reverse complement strand
TCGGGATTGCCGCCGATCACGCCGGCATCGGTGAGTTGTTCGATTGCGTCACGGTGGGGATATTTGGAGGAGACGTCGGGAAACCGCAGAGCGAACGCCTGGAAGGATGCGAGAAGCAACGAGAGCGTGAGAACAACGGAGAGGCGTGCGCGCATCGAAGAATCGGGGAGGAGGACCTGATCGTAACGTGAACAATTGAGTTGTTCAATGATTCAGCAACGCTGTTTCCGTATCTGCGCAAGCGAATGTAGCACCGCGCGGGCCGCCTCCTCTCCTTTGTTCATGGACCCGCGGGAGCGGGCCTGCGCCTGCGCAAGACTCTTCACGTAGAGGACCTCGAACGCAAAAGGAACCGCATACTGGATCTGGAGGTCCATGATCCCGCGAGCAGTTTCCCGGGCCAAAATCTCCGCATGATGCGTTTGCCCCTCCACGATGATCCCGAGCCCGATGAGCGCATCAACTTTCTTTTCCCACAGGAGTGCCGTACCGATCAGCGGAATTTCAAAAGAGCCCGCGGCGGGATAGACGCCGATGTTCGTCTTCTTGATCCCCGCCTTCAGGAGAGTGCGCTCAGCGCCTTCCACCAGACGATCCACTTCCTCCCTATAGAAGGAAGAGTGCACGATGCCGATCCGCCATTGTGGATCAACGGGACGGTTTTTGCCGCTGGATTGCGCTCCTTTCATAGACGCAGCATAGCACTGCAGCAGCCGAAAAAACGTGGTATAATGATGGGAAATGACACACAAAACACCCGAAAAACCATCCAGCGGCTCTGAGCCTGACCACTGGATACACTTGATCTACCGGGAAGCCGATGCCATTCCCATGCATCAGGACGGGAAACACCTGACGACTCCTTTGGATCACCGAAATCAACGCTATTGGCAATATGTGAGCGAAGTCGTTACTCCGGGCGCCGGAGAAAAAAAAGCAAGAACATTGAAGTGGCCGGTGCTCAATCAGGAAATTCTCAGCCACGTGAAAGCAAACTATAACAACGCTGCCAGAACCGGTTCACAAGGGGGAAAACGTGAAAAGAAAGTTGCCTGAGTTACGTGCGTCGCAACATCACGTCCGTCTCGATATTCACCCGATCGCCTTTCTTGAGCGACCCAAGCGTGGTGTTCTTGAGCGTGTGGGGGATCAGCGCAATCGTCACATCTTCGTTGTTCACCTCTGCGATGGTAAGCGACACTCCGTCGATGGCGATGGAACCTTTTGGAATGATGGAATGGAGAATGGAGAGTGGAGAATGGAAAATGAGAATATCTGATTCTCCGTTCTCCATTCTTCGTTCAATAATTTCTCCTACGCCTTCGACATGCCCCTGCACCACATGCCCCTCAAACCTATCCCCCGCCCTCATCGCCCTCTCCAGATTCACCCGCTCCCCTTTTTTGAGTGTGCCGAGCCGGGACTTCTTGAGCGTTTCGGCAACGACATCGAACTGCATGGAGGTCTTCGTAAGTTTGACGACCGAGAGGCAGACGCCGGCGACGCAGACGCTTGAACCGATCTTCAGATCGTCGAATGACGAAGGGCGTTCAACAGTCAGACCTGAGGGCATCTTCGTAAGAATCCTCGCCGTTGTTTCAATAATGCCCGTAAACATGGGATGACAGTGTACCTGGATGCGAGCCTGCCCTGGCGTCACGACCCTAGACAGCCGCTGATTTTCCTGCTACGCTTAGGCTTCCGAGCCGTCGCTCCGCCGACGGCGTTTTTATTGTGATTCTATGGACCATATCATCATCAGAGGCGCAAAGATGCACAACCTGAAGAATATCGACGTGCAGATCCCGCGCAATAAACTGACCGTCATCACCGGTCTTTCGGGGTCAGGGAAATCATCACTCGCCTTTGACACCATCTTCGCCGAGGGGCAGCGCCGGTACGTGGAGAGCTTGAGCGCCTACGCGCGGCAGTTCATCGCGCAGATGGAGAAGCCGGAAGTGGAGAGTATTGAGGGGTTGAGCCCCGCGATTTCGATCGATCAGAAGACCGCGCCGCGCAACCCCCGCTCGACGGTGGGAACCGTGACGGAAATTTATGACTACATGCGTCTGCTCTGGGCGAAGATTGGCAAAGTGCACTGCGCCATTTGCGGGAAGAAACTGGGCAAGCAAACGACGAGCCAGATCGTCGAGACCATCGCGAAGATGCCGGAGGGACGAAAAATTTTCCTGCTCGCGCCGGTCGTGCAGGGCCGCAAGGGCGAGCACGTGAAGATCATCGAGACGATCCGTCGCGAGGGATTCGTCCGCATGCGGATCGACGGGAATGTGGTGACGACGGATGAAGACGCGAAGCTCGATCCCAAGAAGCCCCACACGATTGAGATTGTCGTGGACCGGTTGATCGTCCGCGATTTGGAAATCCTCCAGCGCGCGTCTTCGACGCGCGGTGATGGAGATCCTCATTCTCAATCGAATCCTAACAGATCGCGCCTCGCGGATTCTGTGGAACTCGCGCTCAAGAAGGGGGAAGGCTCATTGATCGTTCTTGATGTCGACAGCAACGGGCAGACGCGGTTTTCGGAATCCTTTGTGTGTCCGGACCACCCCGACCAGCCGATCCCGGATATCGAACCGCGCAGCTTCTCGTTCAACTCCCCCCACGGCGCGTGCGAAACGTGCCACGGGCTCGGGTCGATTCTCCAGGTGGAGGAGGGCGCGGTGATCCCGAACCCGAGATTGTCGCTTGGGGAAGGGGCAATCCACCCATGGGCAACGTCGGCAAGCCGCACAGGATTCATGACACAGCTGCTGGAAGCGCTCAGCGACGAAGTCGGTTTCAGCATGGATACCCCGTGGGAAAAACTCAGCGACGACCATCGCAAGATTATCCTCTGGGGATACCCGAAATCCCTCAGCGTGAGCATCAATACACAGAAGTTCGGCGGCAGTTACCAGACGACGTACGAAGGCGTGATCCCGAACCTCCGGCGTCGTCACAGCGAAACCGAGAGCAGTTACATGCGGACGCAGATTGAGGAGTACATGTTGGAGCTCCCCTGCGACGAATGCGGCGGACGGAGACTCAAGAAGGAAATCCTCGCGGTGACGGTCGGCGAAAAAAATATTGTGGAAGGAACGGATATGAGTGTGGATGAAGCGCGGGAATTCTTCTCATCCATCAAGATCTCCGAGTATGAACGGACGATTGTGAAGAAGGTCCTGACCGAGATCGTCGCGCGCCTGAGCTTCCTTGAGAATGTCGGCCTGAAATACCTGACGCTCTCGCGTTCTGCTGCAACCCTCTCCGGCGGCGAAGCCCAGCGCATTCGTCTGGCGACGCAGATCGGTTCGGCATTGCAGGGAGTCCTCTACGTCCTCGATGAGCCGAGCATCGGACTTCACCAACGGGACAATGCGAAACTGATCACGACACTCACGCAGCTGCGCGATCTCGGCAATACCGTCATTGTCGTCGAGCATGACCAGGAGACGATTGAAGCCGCCGACTACCTGCTCGAGATCGGCCCCGGTGCGGGCAAGTACGGCGGCGAGGTGGTCGCGCAGGGGACGCCTGCGGATCTGATCAAGCAGGCGAACTCCGTCACCGGCCAATATCTGAGCGGCAAGAAGTCCATTCCCATGCCATCCGGGCGTCGCACAGGAAGCGGCAAGACCGTCACGATCACGGGAGCGCAGCACCATAACCTCCAGAACATTGATGTGACCTTGCCGCTCGGGACACTCATCGGCGTCTCGGGGGTGTCGGGCTCGGGCAAGTCGAGCCTGATCCACGGGATTTTAGGACCGGAGCTCCAGCGCGTGCTCAACAAAGCCCACACGAAACCGCAGAATGTGAAGACGATTGAAGGTCTTGAGCATCTGGATAAGGCGATCGTCATCGACCAGTCCCCCATCGGCAGGACACCCCGCAGCAATCCCGCCACCTACACCGGCGTTTTCACCGACGTCCGCGACATGTTCTCGGTGACGCCCGAGGCGAAACTGCGCGGGTACAAGCCCGGACGGTTCAGCTTTAACGTGAAAGGCGGACGATGCGAGGAGTGTGAGGGTGATGGACTCAAGCGGATCGAAATGCACTTCCTCCCGGATGTCTTCGTGACCTGCGAGACCTGCCATGGCGAGCGCTACAACCGCGAGACGCTGGAGATCACCTATAAGGGAAAGAACATCGCGCAGGCGCTCGATATGACCATCACCGAAGCGCTCGAGTTCTTCAACGCCATCCCCTCCATCAAGAGCAAACTCCAGACACTCGAAGATGTCGGTCTCGGGTACATCCACCTCGGCCAGAGCGCGACGACCCTTTCCGGCGGCGAAGCGCAGCGCGTGAAGCTCGCGACCGAACTGACCAAGCGCGCGACGGGCAAGACCTTCTACATTCTTGACGAGCCGACGACGGGTCTGCACTTCGATGATATTCACAAGCTCCTCGAAGTCCTGCAACGCCTGGTCGAAAAAGGCAACACCGTCCTCGTGATCGAACACAACCTCGACGTTCTCAAATGCGTCGACTGGATCCTGGACCTCGGACCCGACGGCGGCTCCGGCGGCGGCCTCATCGTCGCGCAGGGAACACCGGAGGAAGTCGCGGAGGTGAAGGGGAGTTATACGGGGGAGTATTTGAAGAAGATGCTCGGGAAGCAGAAGAGGAAATAGTTCCTCGTATGATCCCTCGTACGAAATTGCTGCGGCAATTTCTACTCGGGATGACAAAGCGCGTAGCAAACAACGCCTCGATACGCTCCGCTGCGGCGGAGCTACTCGGCGACCATGCTCCGAGTAGAAAACCGCCGAGCGGTTTTCGTATCGAGGAGCTTTGATGACCCAACACTTTGTCATCCCGAGTAGCTCGCGTCGCAACGCGAGCGTACGAGGGATCATTTCCACTTAATCGAGCACCCAATCGCATTCGCCTCCTGTTTCGCCGGCGCCTCCCCCTTCAACACCGCCGCCACCGCATCTTTCAGGTTCTCTTCCTTCACCTCCGCCGGGTTCTTCCAGTTATCGTCGACCCTCCCTTTGTATTGGAGCTTGCGCTGTTGATCAAACACGAAGCAGTGCGGCGTGCAGAGGGCGCCATAGGCCTTCGCGACTTCCTGCGACTCGTCGTGACAGTACGGGAACGGGAATCCCTTCTCTTTGTACCGGATCTTCATCGCAGAGAAGGAATCATCGGGATACTGGGATGCATCATTGCTGTTGATCAGGATAAACTGCGCGCCTTCTGAACCTGTCCTGAGCGCAGACGAAGGATCAAAATGCTTCGCGAACGCGATCAGCCGGTCTTCGACCGCCTGCGCGTACGGGCAGTGGTTGCAGGTGAAGATCACGACGAGCACGGGATCTTTGATGAGGTGCGTGTCGATCGTGAGGCCATCTACAGAAGGTAATTGGAAATGGGGTAGTGGATCGCCGATGCCGAGAACCTGTGAATTAT
>CAYJTW010000032.1:5589-10928 GCA_964373225.1 uncultured Candidatus Peribacteria bacterium | reverse complement strand
TGAGTTCTCCACGACTGTTGCTCACGTACGCAGCGACCAATCGGGCGACCTGGCCGCGAGTGAGAAGGCGATCCATGAATCCCTCCATCGCAGGCAATCCCACGCCGGCGCGATAGGCGCCCTCACGATAGGGAACGTACCAGGCATTGCCCGCAGGCACTTCGGCGATCAGGCCATAGAGTTCACCAAGCATTTTAAGGGCTTCGGCATAGTTCACGTTCCGCTCAGAATGAAATTTCCCATCGGGATATCCTTTGACCATTCCTCGCAACTTGCCCAGACAAACATACCGTGAAAACCAATCACCCCTCTGCACATCGGGGAAGCAATCGCGCGAATCGGACGCGAGCACCTCTACACTCGAACGCGCCGAGAGCGCGATCTTGATGAATTCCGCACGGTTCACCACGCGTTTCGGCGCAAACGTACCATCAGGATTTCCGGCGACGGCGCCGAGATTCGTCAGCACACTGATTCCTGCGGATTCGGCCGCATTGAAGGGTGCATCGGTGTAGCGCCCGCTCACATTGGTGTAGTCGAGCGCAAGGGCCACCACGGGGATGAACAGCAATGACGCCGCGAGAAATTTACGCATTGCGGGGAGTATAGCGAAAACAACGAGACTATGTTACGAGAATTGGTGACTTATTTTCCTACATGAACGCGTAGTGTTTTCTTTCCCGTCGCTTCCAGTAGAGATTCCTTCAAATGCCTCTGGTTGTTCTTTGAACCAAGAAGATACGCTGTTTCAGAATTCTGCTCAGCTTCCTGAATGAGGAGGGCATCCCAGCGTCCTGCCCACTGTGAGGGAACTTTGTCATGGCGGGGAATGCGCCTTTTTCTGTGACAGAAAAGCATGCGCTAATGCTAGCAGCCTCTGCATTTGTGGAAAGTTATTTGAGCTTTAGTTCAATTTCTTCTTTCTGTAGGTCAAAAATGACTTTGAAAAATTCGAAGAACCCGCGTTGCCCAACTACCCCATAACCATAATTCGGCATATCCAACATGAAACCTACTTCCACATCGGAATATACCCATCCACCAACGCGAATTTGTATGTTATGGACATAGAAGGGCTGACGTTCCCCTGTTATACCTCCAACACTTTTCTTCTCTCCGCTCTTAACATCAATGCCCAGAGCCTCAGCTATTTCTGCCGACATGATATTCATATCAGCTCCGGAATCGACAAGTACTTCATATCGTAAACCCACATCGCCATGATGAATCTCAATTGGGATAACCGGACGGACCACTCCATCAATTTTTTTGTAGGAGAATTTCATAGTGAGCCGACGTACGGTCCCAGGATCTTCGGCATATGCGCGAGGATGGGCATCGAATATCCTTTTTCTTTCGCATTCTTCAATGCCTCCTTTGCTGTTTTACCACTGGCGATGACTGTTTTTTCATCGTCATCGAAAGCAACCCAGAGGCCTTTGAATCGCCGGTATGCTTTGGTCCAGTCAATTGCCATAGAGGCATAGTATAGCACTAATTCCAAATTTCCGCCTCACCAGACATAATCTACATATGGCCCCGTAGTTCAACGGATAGAACGACCCTCTCCTAAGGGGTAAATACAGGTTCAATTCCTGTTGGGGCCACCACTAGAGTATTTGTACTTAACCGCTTCGGCCTGTAGCACTTTGGGTACTTTCAACTCGATAATCATCTCTTCGCCGTGAACGACAACCCGATGCACCAATTCCTGAAGAATCTCGCGTTTATCGTCGTATGTCAGCCGTTCCAGCCTGTCTTCGTATTTCCGTTTCATCTCCTGTAGAGATGCGACCTTGGCCTCTTTCTCTGCCTGTACAGTTAGCTGAGATTCGACACGTGCCAAATCCTTTTCCAGTTGTTCCATACGGGCGTCTATAACAGCCAAGTCCTCTTTCAACTCGTCAACTTGAATCCGCTTCACGCAATAAGCACGTCCTAAATCTTTGCGTACCCGTGCTTTCCCTTGTAGGGCTTAGTAACGCCTTTCAATATCTTCGCTCGATGCTTTTACTGGTTTACCTCCCATCTGTGTGAACCGAGCCATGACCAGTTTCAATTCGCTTATTGCATCATCAAACTCTAATGCCTTGGCAGATGACACACCTAGCCGATGAAGGTTCGCTGTTAATTGCGTTAGCATTCCATCATCCAAGGCAACAATTAAATCATTCACTCTCGTCCATTCTAAATCACTGAGCGGCTTCGTATACTTTTCTGAGACTCCTGTTTTTTCTTCAATAGTTGTGGTGGGTACCCAGTCACAACCGCATCGTAAAATATCAAAGATAATCTGTTTCTGGGCTACCAGGTCATCTTCTATCTCCCAAAGAATCTGATTATTTCTTCGTCGTTGTTCCTCATTTGCTTGCATTTCCATGTCGGCATCATCTCTTTTTGGAACGGGAATCGGCCTATCTTGATTCACATACATTTCAAGCTGGCGAGAACGTACTGGATGCCTCAATTTTCTCAGAGCCTTAGCCTCAATTTCGCGAATACGACTACGGGTAACTTTGAACACCCGTCCCACCTCCTCCAAGGTATAGGTATGTCCATCAGCAATACCGTAACGCAACTTCACAACTTCACGCTCTCGATATGTAAGTGTCTTCAATACTTGACCAATTTTGTCCTGCATTTCACTGGGGTCAGATTCTTCAAGGTCGCGAGATGGAATTGTCTCATGGAATGAGACTTCCGTAGGCTCATTCATTGCCACAAGTTCTCTAGGGTCAGTCTCTCTCAGGTGGGTTTGCACATGTACATGAGGAATATCCTCATCAAGGCTCAAAGGCGAGAGTCCTTCACTGTCACGCTGTATGTCCTCATAGCGACGACGCAAATCCTGCTGAAAACGTGTCGAGAATCTACTCCATCCCTGAATGCCTCCCGATTGCACGGTGGCGATAAGAGAAAAGAGTGTGTCGGACGCCGCATCTGCCAATGTTTCTTCGTCCACATTAGTATTTCCGAAGACCTGAGGCACGATTCGTAGCTGGGTTCTGGCAATCCACGGCTGTAGTACTTCCATAAACGTGGATGCAGCCTCTTGGCTTCCTCCTGCAATATCGAGAATGAGCTTATTCACTCTCTGAAAACCTAACGCCGTGAAGTGTCTGGAAGACGTTTCGTGGTCTTCTCTGTAGAGTTGTCCATTTTGCGCCCTGCGTCTTTCTGCAAGGTCAAGCAGAGAAGCACCGTAGGTGACATCATAATTGGCCGTCGTGCCGCCTCCGCCAGTGGTCGTGGCGCGTCTGCGCCCTTCTGTGCCGTTGGTGTGTCCGATTTCGACGGCAACGCCCTCCTCTCTGCCACGGTTTCCCTGAAAATCGAGGAAGGTAAGTGATGGGTGGTCTGCATCTTGCGTGTTGATGATGAAGGCCATCTCCTTATTTGCAAGCCAACGCAATGAACGCATCCCTGCCTGTCCTACGCCGACGTATGTTTGCCGTGGGACGCTATCTATCACTACCGACGTGATGGGGCTATCAAATGACTGCTGCAAGACGGACGTAGCGACTAGTACTAACACTTTTCTTTCGTGGTATCGGGCAACCAATTCGTTTCTTGCGTTCAACTGCATGGGTGAATGGGTTTCGCTGCCGCCGCTATGGATGGGTGCCGCAATTTGTTCCACCTTGTCGGGGTCTATTCCTTTGGTGCGTAAAGCTGCGCGAAATTCCTCGTTATTCTGCAGGGCTTCTGAAAGCACATCGTTGAATGCTTGGGCGAGGTCATGGACGTGGTCAATACCCGCGCCGAACACGATGGTCGGTTCGCCTGCGAGAGTGAATTCCTTCTCGCCCACTTTAATTCTCGCATTCAGGTACATGTCGGGGAAAATTCTGTTTCGATTGGGTATATCAATAGCGCGGGCAACCTCCGCACTTTCTTCTTGGTCGGGGGATGAGAGTTCCAGCCCAGTCGTCACATCTGTCGTAATCAGCATATTTCTGAAGTCACTTATCTCCTTTCTCTCTACAGCAGTCGCCAAACTCAACTCATGAATTTTTTGGCCGAAGACATTCGCCACTTCTTTGCCTTCGTAGTAACGGGGTGTGGCCGTAAGAGCGACATTGATGGCATGTCCAAAACGTGCAAGAAGTTGCTGGGCATTCGTTGTCAGATATTTGTGTCCTTCATCCCACAGTACCAAGTCGTAATCGGCGGGGTCTACTGTAAATTTCTGTCCGTTGGTGGAAGGTGACACTGAAGCCGAGGCGTCCTCATTTTCCTGTGCCTGTTCAAAATTCTGCGCCTCCGCCTCAGCAGTCTCACCAAGAATGCACCGAAGGAGAGAAGCATAGGTAATGAACGTCAGTCTTCCGATGCGTTTTTCCACCTGATACACCGTACCGACATCAAGGTCGGGGCATAACTCACGCGCCTTTTGTGCGAAGTCTTCAACAGCTTGCTGGGATGGCACGACAAACAGGGTATTTCTCTTATGCCTGTGCATGGCATGTGCCGCTACTATTCCTTCTCGCGTTTTGCCTGTGCCTCCAGGCTGAACGATATGGCCGAGAGTGACACCTTCCGCGACACAGTTTCGCGTGGCTGTTAGTGCTTCCACTTGGGACAGGCGTAATGCTTCATTCTCCGCACCAAATCTCACCTCACCACCTCCGTTAGGCATAAGTATTTCATCGAGGGAGTGTACGACTTCCTGTGCGGCATCACGAACAGTTGTTTCTGAAGGCACTTCTGTGGGGGCTATTTGCTCAGCCGTTGCGGTTTCAGTGATAGCCATTTGTAATAACACTTATATACTTTTTTTCAATTTAGTCAACAACTTGACTTGAATAAACTCACGAATTGGCTGAGGAATCTCTGAATGATACCCATTTGTCTATTCGGAATAAATTCCTATGCAAATGCGCCGTTAGCCCCCGATGTACATCGGGGGCTAACGGATACGCAAAACGCGAATTTATTCGCCCGTGTACGTGGAAGCTTGTGGAAGAAGAACTCTGCTTGTGAGCCAATTCGTGAGTTTATACTTTGAAGATTTAACGAAAATATTTTTTACTGCAACACCACAACCTCTCTTCCATCTTGCGGCCCTTCGACTCGCCTTGCGGGCTCGCTCAGGGCAGGCAGCTTACTGCAACAAAATGACTTCTCTTCCTTCTGACGGCAGCGATCCTTTGATTTTGTACTCCTTTACTCGCTCTTTGACGCCGATCACTTTCTCGATCGCACCGAGGGCGCCTTTTTCGGTACCGGGAAGGATGATGAGCACGCGCGGGTCAAATTCGTCGACAAGTTTTTGTGTGAGCTTGCTGTCCGCCGCCGGGAGCGCGAGCACATCGATGTCCCCGACCGCTTCGATCTGC
>CAYJTW010000032.1:0-5489 GCA_964373225.1 uncultured Candidatus Peribacteria bacterium | reverse complement strand
GCTGTCCGCCGCCGGGAGCGCGAGCACATCGATGTCCCCGACCGCTTCGATCTGCTTGTCGGTCCACTCCTTGACCGGTGCAGAGAGGAACGCGCAGCGGACGCCGTCGACATCGGCGACGTAACTGACCTGCTTGCCGTCGTCATGCCCGATTCCCTTTATGGAAATTCCTCCCAGATTATATTCGCCCGGCCAGGACAGTGGAGATCCTTGCCCTGAGCTTGGCGAAGGGTCCTCCGGGACAGAGAGCAACGTGATTCCATCCTTTGCCCCCTTCGCGGCATCCGGGAACACGACCACGGCGGTCTGGCCGCCGGAGAGGCGGAAAGAGGAAGGGGAGAGGGAAGTGAAGGTGAGCATGAGACGAGTATTAGAGTATTAGAATAATAGAGTACTAGGAACTGCAAATGAAGAATGGCTGCTGTCTGTGGAGTCCTAATATTCTAGATCTCCATACGCTCAATCCTTGCCCCAAGTCCTCTTAATTTCTCATCAAGCCTGTCATACCCGCGTTCAATGTAGCGAACGTCCGTGATGATCGTTTCTCCCTCGGCGCAGAGAGCTGCAAGGACCATGGCGGCACCGGCGCGGATGTCGTTACTGGCAACCGTGCGTCCTTTGAGCGGCGTCGGGCCGATGATCAGCGCCTGGTGGGCGTTGAGGATCTCCACATGCGCGCCCATTTTCTCGAGTTCGTAGAGGTACGCGAGGCGTCCTTCGAAGAGACGCTCGAACATGCGGCTGACGCCTTTGGCCTGCGTCATCGCGACACCCATGGGTGCCTGGAGGTCGGTCGGGAAGCCCGGGAAGACGTTCGTGCGGATGCTCATCGATTGCAGTGAGGAGAGTTCGCCGTCGATGAATACTGTAGGGGCGATTCGCGAATCGCCCGTACCGGCATCATATTTCCAGACGGCACCGACGCGCCGGAGGGAATCGAGGAACGAGAGGAGATGTTCACGGTCAACATTGTGGATCCGCAGCTTGCCGCGCGTGATGAGCGCCGCGAGGATCAGCACGCCGGCTTCCAGGTAATCGGAGGTGACGGCGAACTCGACGGCAGTGAGCGGCTTTTTGCCATGCACGGTGACGGTATGCGCGCCAATGCCCTCCACGGTCGCGCCCATCTTCTGTACAAAGCGTTCGACCTCCTGCACGTGGGGCTCCGCAGCGGCAAGATCGATGCGCGTTACGCCGGGGAGGAACGCTGCTGCGAGAACAAGGCTTTCGGTTGCGGTGACGGAGAACTCGGGGAGAATCACGTGGCCGGGCTGGAGGGTCCCCTGCAGGTGCAGCGTGTCATCGGTGCTCATATCCTCGGCGCCGAGTTGTTCAAATGCCTCCACGTGCGCGCCGACCGGACGCTTGCCGAGCACGCACCCGCCGGGGTACGCCATCTCCGCGACGCCGAACCGCGCGAGGAGCGGCCCGATGAGCACGATCGACCCGCGCAGCGCCGAGACGTACTCGGCGGGGATCGGCTGGCTTTTCACGTTATCCGCACGAATGCGGACGGTGCCTTCTTCAAAGCTCGTCTCGGCTCCGAGGAATTCGAGGATACGGATCATCGCAAGCGTGTCTCGGAGCTTGGGGACGTTACGGAGCACCGTCTCTCCCTGCGCGAGGATGCTCCCCGCAAGCAGCGGCAGCGCCGCGTTTTTGGACCCGCTGACCGCGACGTCGCCGACGAGAGGAATGCCGCCGCGGACGCGATAGGTGATCTCCATGGGAAGGGGAGTATACCGCAACGCGATGGGTGTAGCGGCGCAAAATTTTGTGCCGCTACCGTCAATTCTTCTGTTTTATTCCATAGATCACCGCCTCCGCGATCAACAATGTCACGCCGATTGTTATGAAGGAATCGGCCACATTGAAAATTGGGAACGTCCCCACTTGGATAAAATCGGTGACGAGACCGTCCCGGATCCGATCAACCACGTTGCCGAACGCTCCGCCGATAATCATTCCGAAGGCGATCTTGCTCGGCAGAGTCTTCGCCTTCGTCCCCGCCCAGATGATACCGAGGAGCGCAAGACCGATGAAGATTCCCTGAAGCGGACCGGGGAAAGTGATGCTGAAAGCGACGCCTTTGTTGGTTGCATACTGCAGTCCGGCAAAGGAGCCGAGAACGGGAATGCGGGCCACGAGGAAAGTATCGGCCGCGAACTTCGCGAGGAGGCTCAGGATGAGGCTGATGATGGCTGCGAGGAAAAGCATGGTTGGGAACGTTAATTCGTTAACTGGTTAATTCGTAAAACCGCATACGAGTTAACGAATTAACGAGTTAACGAGTACGTGCCCGTATTGTACACTGCGGATCCTCATGTTCCGCCGCATCGACCTCCTCTTACTGGGCACAACTGTGGTGTTGACCCTCTTCGGCCTCGCGATGCTCGCGAGCGTCTCGGTGTACGAGAGTTATCAGCTGACGTTTCGCCTGTACGGAGTGGGAACGAATTCGTTCTACCTGTGGCGGACGTTCTTACACGTGCTCCTCGGCATCGGTGTGATGTTTGCGACCACGATTATTCCGTATCGCGTGTGGGAGACGTTCGCGAAACTCCTCTTCTTCGCGACGATCTTGCTGCTTCTCCTCGTGCTGATCCCGGGGATCAACGCAGGATGGGGCACTTCGTGGAGCTGGCTCAGGGTCGGACCGTTTTCGGTGCAGCCCTCGGAATTCCTCAAGCTCACTCTGGTCTTCTATCTCTCGGTCTGGTTGCAGAAGCGCGAGCAGCTGATCGGCACGTTTAAGGAGGGATTCATTCCATTCGTGACGCTCCTCCTGATCAGTACCTTCCTCATCGCGATCCAGCCGGACCTCGGCTCATTCCTCGTGCTCTGTGCAATCGCCTCGGCGATGTTCTTCATCGCCGGAGGCAGCATCTTCCACCTGGCGTTGGGTGGGGGGCTCGCCGCCATCCTCGGATTGCCGATCATTTTGCAAAAGGATTACATCCGGCAGCGGTTCATGGCATTTTTGTATCTCAATGACCAGAATATCGCCGACAAATTCGGATACCAGATCAAGCAGGCGCTCATTACCATCGGTAGCGGCGGATTCTTTGGTGTCGGGTACGGCAAATCGACGCAGAAGTTCGGGTACCTGCCGGAAGTGAAAGGCGACATGATTTTTTCGGCGATGGCAGAAGAACTTGGATTCATGCGGCTCCTGATCGTCCTCGCGATGTACGCGATCCTCATCTACCGCGGGTACCGGATTGCGGAGCAGGCACCGGACCGGTTCGGGTTCCTGCTCGCCACCGGCATCACCACCTGGATCGCCGTGCAGACGCTCGTGAATATTGCCGTGAATGTGGGGCTCTTTCCCCTGACAGGATTGACGCTGCCGTTCATCAGCTACGGAGGATCGTCCCTCGTCGCGCTGCTGGCCGCCGTCGGGATTCTGCTGAACATCTCGATGCACTCAACGACGGAAGCGAGTTTGGCGAGGAGGCAGAATCGGAAGAAATTGGGAGGGTGGGCGCTGGGGACGTAATTCACAACTCACAACCGCCAACTCACAGGTGTTTTTTTGTGAGTTGAAAACTGTGAATTGTGAGTTTTCGACACGCCATCCTCTCTATACAGTAACTTTGTTCATGAAAATCCTCTTCGCCGCCGGTAGTTCCATTGGCCACATCGCCCCCTGCATCGCTGTATGGCGCGCGATAGAAAAACTGAGTCCGGACGCCAGCGCGCATTTCGTCTGTTCGACGGGAACGGACGACCAGACGTTCCTGCAAAAAGAAGGAGTGGGATTCACGGCGCTCTCCGGACGAAGAGTCTCTCTGTTCTCTCTTCCATTGATGATGCTGAACGCATGGATGCTGATCGGCAGGGAGAGGCCGGATGCTGTCTTCACCAAAGGCGGCGGCGTGACGATTCCCGTCGCGCTCGCGGCATGGATACGACGCACTGCGATTGTTGTGCATGAATCGGATGCGGTGCCCGGTCGTGCAACCAGATTCCTCTCCCGATTCGCCAAAGCCGTCTGTGCTGATTTTCCGAATAATCCGCTGCGATCCGGCATCACACAGGGATCGCGTGACCGCGGGTTGAAACTCGCGGGATTTTCCGGGTCACGTCCCGTGCTGCTCGTTATTGGAGGAAGCCAGGGTGCAGAGTCACTGAATGAATGTATTGTGAAGCATTTGGATGAACTTCTCCGCTCTGTCGATGTCGCACACATCACGGGAGTGGGAAAGTCGGCGTCGGCGGCAAAACCTGGATACTGGTCTAGACCGTTTGTGCATGAAGAACTCGCCGACCTCTATGCGATCGCAACGCTTGCGCTCAGCCGCGCGGGGGCGGGGAGCATCGGTGAACTGGCGGCGAATGGAATCCCCGCGATCCTCGTCCCCCTTGAGGGGCTCGCGCAGAATCATCAGGTGAAGAACGCGCAGGCCGCCGTACGCTCAGGGGGATGTGTTCTCCTGAAACAGGCCGTACTGGACGCCGAACTCGTCGCAACCGTCCGTACTCTCGCGGCGCATGGAGAGATTCGCAGCGCGATGAGCGCGAAGGTGCGCACATTGCATACACCGGACGCTGATGTTGCAGTAGCAAAGATCCTCTTGGCAGCCAGCGCCGAACATTGTGGGGTGTCTTGCCCGCCAGAAGAGTCTTAAGTAGCCTCGTTCGGCCCTATGAAGAATTTCTATAAATTCATCATCCCGCTTTTTGCGTTGGCCTTCCTCCTCGTGAGCTGCAACAAGCAACCCCAAACCACCAAAGACCCCATCTCCGGTTTTCCCTCCACTCCTCCTCCCGTGACCGCTGGAACCACAAAAGCACGGACGCAATTCGACGGCACGATGCTGACCGGCAAGCACACGGTTGTTCTCCGCACGACCATGGGCGACATCACGGTGGAGCTTGATGCCGACGTCGCGCCCAAGACCGTGACGAACTTCGTTACGCTCGCCAAAGCGGGATCGTACGACAACCTGACATTCCACCGCGTGATCCCGAACTTCATGATCCAGGGCGGTGATCCGGCGGGCAACGGCACGGGCGGCGAAAGTGTGTACGGCGCTACCTTTGAGGATGAGATCAACGCCAACGCGTACAACCTCGATACGATCACACTCAAAGAGCAGGCACAGGGCGAAAAGCTCCCACCGGAACTCGAGAAACTGACGGTCAAGGCGTTCTACGAGAAGCAGGGCTACGTCTTTAACGACACGCTGAGCTCTCTGCCGATGGTCAAAGGCGCCATCGCGATGGCCAACCGCGGCCCCAACACCAACGGCAGCCAGTTCTTCATCGTACAGGCGGCAAGCGTTCCATGGCTTGAGGGCCGCCACACCGTCTTCGGACAGGTAACCGCCGGCCTCGACGTCGTGGATGCGATTGCGAACGTACCGAAAGACGCGGGTGACAAGCCGGTGACTCCGGTGACGTATACGGTGGAGGTGAAATCTTAAACATGCTCGTTAACTCGCTAATTCGTTAACTCGTATGCGGTTTTACGAATTAACCAGTTA
>CAYJTW010000031.1:9014-10935 GCA_964373225.1 uncultured Candidatus Peribacteria bacterium | reverse complement strand
GCCGTGATGCGCTCCTCGGGCTGCAGCTGCAGCAAATTCACGATGGCCTGGCCCTTGGCGGTGCGGCCCGCCTGCGGAACTTCGTAGGTCGGCATTTTGAAGACGCGGCCGGTATTGGTGAAGAAGAGCATGTCGTCGTGATTCATCACATGCACCATCGAGAGCACTTCGTCGTCATCCTTTGTCGTCATCCCGATCACGCCTTTGCCCCCGCGATTCTGCGAGCGGAATTGGATCGGGCTGAGGCGCTTTACGTATCCCCCCTGCGTCAGCGTGACGATCATCGGGGCGTTCGGAATTGTGTCCTTGGCGCTGAATTCACCGACGGCGTGCCGCACAATCGCCGTCCGGCGACCATCGGTGTAGAACGCCTTCATCTGCATGAGTTCACCCTTGATCTTCAGATCCATCTTCGCCTGGCTCCCGAGAAGCTCTTCGCATTCAGCGATGAACTTCTTTTTCTCGGCCAATTCCTCCTCGATTTTCTTCCGCTCAAGACCGGCGAGTGTCTGCAGACGCATCTGGAGAATGGCATCTGCCTGAAGGTCGCTGAACTTGAAGCCTTTCACGAGATTCACGTGTGCGATTTCCTTCGTCTCGCTCTTCTTGATCGTCTTGATGATTTCGTCGATATGATCAAGCGCCTTCTTGAGCCCTTCAAGAATATGGGCGCGCTCCCTGGCGCGGTCGCGATCGAACGTGATGCGTCGCCGGACGATCACCCGGCGGTGATTGGCGAAAATCTGGAGGAATTCCTGAAGATTGAGGAGCCGCGGCTGGATGCCGTCAGCGAGCGCGATCATGTTGTAGCCGAAACTGCTCTGTAAATCCGTGTGCTTGAAGAGTTGATTGAGAACCTTCTGCGGGTAGGCATCCTTCTTGAGCTCAATGATGATGCGGATACCCTCGCGGTCCGATTCGTCGCGGATGTCGCTGATTCCCTGGATGACCTTGTCTGTCGTCAATTGCGCCATCTTCTCGATCATCGTGCTCTTGTTCACCTGATACGGAATCTCGCTGATACGAATGAGGTAGCGCCCCTTCACTTCTTCGATCTCCGCCTTTCCGCGAATGACGATCGACCCGCGACCGGTGAGATACGCCTGCCTAATCGCTTCTTTGTCGTAGACGATGCCACCCGTGGGAAAGTCGGGGCCTTGGACAAACTGCAGGAGATCCTCGACGGACGCATCGGGGTTGTCGATCACGTGCAGAGTGGCATCGATGATTTCACCGAAGTTGTGCGGAGGGATGTTCGTCGCCATGCCCACCGCAATGCCGACGGAACCATTGAGGAGGAGATTCGGAATTCTGGACGGGAGAACGGTCGGTTCCTGCCTGGACGCATCGTAGTTCGGAGCGAACTCGACGGTGTCCTTCTCGATATCGGCCAGAACCTCCGCTGTCAGCTTGGACATCCGCGCCTCTGTGTACCGCATCGCGGCCGCGCTATCGCCATCGATGCTGCCGAAGTTCCCCTGTCCGTCGACCAGCACATAGCGCATCGAGAACGGCTGGGCCATCCGAACCATTGCTTCGTAGATCGGACTGTCACCGTGCGGGTGATACTTTCCCATCACGTCTCCGACAACAGCGGCGGACTTCCTGTATTTGGCGCCGGATCCCAGACCCATGCCGTGCATCGCGTAGAGGATGCGGCGGTGGACCGGCTTGAGCCCATCACGGGCATCCGGCAGCGCGCGCGCGACGATCACGCTCATGGCGTAGCTCAAATAGCTCTCCTCCATCTCGGCCACGATGGGCCGCGGCATGATTTTGCCGAGATTCTTGAGAGATTCAGCAGAGGGCTCTACGATCGCATCCGCGCCGTTTGCAGACGGCTCGGGAACGGCTTCGGGAGGAGGATTTTGCTTCTTCGCGGACATGGGAAAAGGGATTCAAGGGACGCAAGGATGATAGC
>CAYJTW010000031.1:7348-8914 GCA_964373225.1 uncultured Candidatus Peribacteria bacterium | reverse complement strand
TTTTGCTTCTTCGCGGACATGGGAAAAGGGATTCAAGGGACGCAAGGATGATAGCGAAAATGCGACCGGAGGAAAGGGTATTATAGACAAGATGCTCTTCATTGTTTCAACGCCCATCGGCCCTTCGACAGGCTCAGGGTCAATCGCAGATTTCTGATCCCCCGAATTTTTATGTTATCTATTATTGCAACGCCCATCGGCAACCTCGGCGACATCACGTTTCGGGCGATCGAGACACTGAAGACGTGCGACGGCATCATTTGTGAAGACACGCGCGTGACGGGGCAACTCCTGAAGCATCTGAACATCAACAGGAATGTAGGGGCGTCGCAACCTGTGGTGAGCCAGTCGAACCATGCGACGCCCTTTTTGATCAGTTTCCACGGCAACACGGATCCGGGAAAAGCCGACGTCATCGTCCGATATTTGAAGGAGGGGCGGCACCTGGCACTCGTCAGCGACGCTGGGACGCCGGGCATCAGTGATCCCGGGTACGTGGTCGTCTCCCGCGCAACGGAGGCGGGTATCCCGATTGAAGTCATTCCTGGTCCTTCAGCATTCCTCGCCGCCCTCAGCGGCTCGGGCCTCCCGATCAACCAATTCGTGTACCTCGGATTCCTTCCATTGAAGAAAGGACGCAAGACGTTGATTGAATCATTCAGAGATGAAGAGCGAACCATCGTGTTCTACGAATCGGTGCATCGGATTGAGAGAACGTTGATGGAGATTGCGGCGGCATTGAAGAACCAACCCGACCGACCGGTCGTCATCGCACGGGAATTGACGAAAATGCACGAGGAATTTTCACGAACGACCGTGGGACAATTGGCGGCGGTGGCGGCGGGGATAACGAAGAAGGGGGAATTCGTCATCGTGATCGGTCCAACCCCGTAGGGGCGTCACACGGTGACGCCCGGATCCCGAATGTGGTGACGCCCGGATCCCGAATGTGGTGACGCCCGGATCCCGAATACGGTGACGCCCGGATCCCGAATGTGGTGACGCCCGGATGCGTGGAGAACGCGATCACACCCGCATATGACCCAAATATGGGTGTTGTTCCGTCCACCCGTGGAACGTCATTTTCCGCATCCCGTAGGGGCGCGACACGGTCGCGCCCGTTTTTCCGATCCATCCCCCATTCACCCCACCCATCCCACATTGGATCATGCCGTCATGCCATACAATTTCCCCGATCGGCAATCCATACGACGTCCCGGATTTGATTACACGTCGGACGGGACGTATTTCGTGACGATTTGCATTCATGATCGACAATGCATTCTCGGCAACATCGTAAATGGTACGATGCGTTTGTCGCCCATCGGCGAAATCGTTGACCACAATTGGATGCAAATCGCAAAGATTCGTCCGTATGTTTCGTTGGATGAATGGATGGTGATGCCCAATCACATTCATGGAATTATCACCATTGCCGATCACCCACCGAATCAACAAACACAATGGCGTGTTTGTCATGGAACGAAACGCATTCCAAATGGACACGAACGGGGGTCATTGATACACAAACGGGCGTCACCGTCGGATGAACGGGCGTCACCGCAA
>CAYJTW010000031.1:0-7248 GCA_964373225.1 uncultured Candidatus Peribacteria bacterium | reverse complement strand
CGGGCGTCACCGTCGGATGAACGGGCGTCACCGTCGGATGAACGGGCGTCACCGTCGGATGAACGGGCGTCACCGTGTGACGCCCCTACACCGCGTTTGCGGCGCCACTCGTTGGGATCGATTATCGGGCAATATAAAATCGCCACGACCAAACACATCCGCACCGCGGGGTATCCGGATTTCGCGTGGCAACGGAATTTTTACGAACGGATCATCCGCGATGACCACGCGTTGGAAACCGTGCGCGCATACATCCGCAATAACCCATCGCAATGGCATCGTGATCGAAATAACCGATGACGATGCGGATATCACAAACGGATAATCGTACGGGCGTGACACGGTCACGCCCGGGGTCGCGCCCGCGGACACGCCACGGATTCATTTCTGATACATCATGGCAACACCGCCATCGGATCAATGCGCTCCCCTCTCAGGATGACCTCAAAATGCAGATGCGCCCCGGTCGTTATCTTCCCCGCGCCTTCGGTGTCGGGCGTTCCCCCACTGATGCCGATTACCTGCCCCGCGCTGACCGTATCGCCTGCGTTCACCGAGACGTCTGAAAGATGACCATAGACGGTCGCGTATCCCCCGCGGTGTCCGATGAGCACGTAGGTATAGCCCGTCGCGCCGCCGAGCCGGACGATGAAGACAATCCCGTCGCTCGATGCCGCCACGGGCGTCCCGAACGGCACGACGATATCGACGCCCTGGTGGGGCATGCCGAAGAACTTCTGGTATGTGGGATCATGGAACCCCGCGGAGACGGGTCCGGAGACCGGCCGGAAGAATTGCCCCTTGCCGATGCGTGTGTTCTGCCGGAAGCGGTCGGGGCGGTCTTCCATGAGCCCCTTCTGGACCAATTCGCGCTCAGCTTTGGCGCGCAGCCGCCCGTCGATGCGGTCGAGCTCCCCCTGCAGGCTGAGAATATCGGACTGCACCTGGGCCGTATCGCGCTGCAGTTGTTCCAGCTGCCCGGCGCTCGCGCGCATGGTGCGCTCGGCAGCGTCGAGTGTGTGCAGGACTGTGTTGTACTGCGCGCGCAGCGCATCGTGTTCTTTGCGCATCGCTATGAGCTCCTCGCCGAGCGGACCCGCTGCGCCGTGCAACTGCTCCCGCGCGAGTGCATCGGATTCGTGCGCGATGAGGAGGCGTTGCAGGATCTGCTCCCGGGCCCGTGCGACGGCATCGTCGCGGAGACCGGCATCGATATCCTGGCCGAGCGAGTCTCCGGTCAGCCGGCGCAGGACATCTCCTCCGATCACCGGTCCCGCCCCGGTGCTGAGCTGCCGCACGTGGGTGAAGCGGAGAAATTCGGCAAAATCGCTCTTCCCGCGGTCGTACCTCTGGAGTGTCACTTCCTGGCTGTGGAGCAATTGATCGCGGCGGTTGCCGAGCATGCGCAGAGACTCCAGAACGCCTGCCATCTGGAGCCGTTTCGCGCGCTTGGCGCGTCCGAGTTCCTGCAGACGCTTCTTGCTCTCGGTGTAGATCTTTTCGCTCTCGTTATTCATCGCATCGAGCGTCGCGCTCTGGCGCGCAGTGCCGCGCGCGCTCTCGAGCGTGTCGGAGAGTCGCGTCTCCGTCGCCGCCGTCAGCAGATCGCCGAGGAGCATTGAAGCAGTGCCGATCGACACGATCGGAATCAGCAGGGCCGTGAGGAGGTGAATGCGGTGGAGGTGCTTCATATATCTTGGTCACCAAATTCTCCTCAACCATCTCCTCCACCTCGGCATTCTCGACTCTTCTACTTCCCTCTTTTCTTCTTGTGCTTTCCTCTCTGCAGCAATCGCGGTCCGGATATCCGATGCCAGACTTTTCTCCAATTGCTCAAAAGTCGTGTAAAACCCGAGTGGATTATTATTTAACAACACCTGAATAACAATGAACGGAGAAGGTGCGCGCTCATTTAACGGTTGAAAATTGAACGCGTAGTGCCTGTTGTTCGATCCTGATGCCGTGATGGAATACGGACTCATTTCAGTATCAATTCCTTCTACAATACGTGCCGCGCCAGGGTCAGTGCTCCTAATGGCAATTTCCCGGAATCCCTGAGACTGCAAAAGCGCAACCACTCTTTGGCCATTGGGACCAAGAATGCGTTCAAGGCTGATCGAGGACTCATTTTGTCTTTGTACGATCCGTTCTACCTGAGCCAAACTCGAATATGTTCCATATGGATTCCCATTGATGCTCATCCGAATCTGAATGGCCGGCGGATTCGATCTGAATTCAAATGAATAATGCCTGTTGTTGGAAGCGATAGCGTTGATGGAGTAATTACCGACTGCACCGTCAGCAACATCTCTGGAGTCTTCAAAAACCCATGGCATTCCCCTGTTATTCGGATCTCTCCTGCGCAACGCTATGTCCCGACACTCATGACTTTGCAGCATTTTGATGACAGTTTCCCCGTTCGGACCCAACACACTTTCAATATATTTTGAGGCCGATTGCCGTAACGCTGGTTGTACTTCTCTCTCAACTGCACGAATTACTTTCCAATCTTCCTGATTAATTTTTTCAGTATTTTCCACCGTCGGTCGCACAAACTGGATCGTGCGCGATTCTGCTAGCCGCGTATTGGCAGGTCCATAATTGGGCCGAACAATGCCCAGTGCCCTCCAGAAACTCTGCAATACTTCACCGGTTGGGGAGTTCACCGTTTTCGCAAGTCTCTGCCGTAAATTGTTGAGTGTTCGTAGTGAGTTCTGGTCAGCCTCGAGAGACAATTGCATTCCACGAAGGGTGCCGGTGATGCGCCCAATGAAACGTCCCAATCTCCCGAGATTTTGAATTTCTCTCTGCAAGTAGAGAATGTTATTGTTGACTGCCGAAATCCTGGACGCAATCCGGTCCCGCAAGTCGATCCATTCTTGGTTTGTCTGTTGTTCCAACTTCTTCGTTCCCGCCTCAATCGTCGCAGCAGCCGCGGCATTCTTTTTTTCCGTCTCGGGAATTCCCTTTGTCTGCGACTCCAATTTCTCTACTTGGGCCACCGTGTACCAGAGGCGTTTCTCTGCAGATTGCTTAATACTCTTCTGCGGATTTTCTGGGTTTTCAGGGGGCAGAAGTTGCTCGGCGGATGCGTCCGTTGGCATAGGTGTTTTGGGAAGAAATCTCTCTATTCTAGCAGAAAATCGGAAATTTCGGAAGGGAAATTGGCCGAGGAATGCGACGAAAAGCTTGAGAGAAGAACTCCGACTAGTCCTTGGACTCCTTGGAATCTTTGGACTCTTTTCGGGCCTTCGCCAACTTCCACCAGACTGCTACACTCCCCCCATGCTCGCTCACCTCCGAGGATCGGTGCACAAAATGGATCCCGGAGAGGTGACGGTGGATGTTGCAGGAGTCGGGTACCGGGTTGCTGTTCCGCTGGACGTCTGGGACGAATTGAAGGAAGCGCAGCCGCGGATGCTGTGGGTCTCCACGTACGTGCGCGAGGACCGGTTTGACCTCTTTGGCTTCGCCGACCGCGACGGGCAAATTCTCTTCGAGGAACTGATCAAACTCACGGGCATCGGACCCAGGTTGGGCTTGGAACTGTGCGCGGTGCCGCGCACCCTGCTCAAGCAGGCGATGGAAGAACAGAACGTGGCGCTCCTCACATCCATCAAGGGCGTCGGGAAGAAAACAGCCGAAAAATTACTGCTTGAACTGCGGTCGCTCGCCGAACGCAAGCCCCAGATCTTCATGGTGAAGGGTGTGACGTCCGCGCGTGGAGAATTCGACCAGGACGCCATCGCGGCCCTCACCGCGCTCGGGTACGATTCGTCCACGGCCATCCGCATGCTCAAAGACCTGCCGCCGGACGTGAAGACCACAGAGGAGCGCGTGGCAGCGGCATTGCGATCCTTATAAAGCCGCGGCCAGGTATGGCCGCTCTGAAATTCCATTCCTCGGTTCCCCCGGTCCCTTCGGTCCCCTCTCATTCTCATGCTTTCCCTCGACGTCTCCTCCACCCTGGCAAAAGCGATCACCCCCTCGATGGGCATCCCGGACTCCGAGATGTCGGCTCTGCGGACGGGCATGCGCAAGTACGTGGAAGACTGGCTCAAGGAGCGCAGCCGCGGAATGCACGCATGGTCCATGGATCCGTATGATAAAAAGACCGTCCAGCGGGTGAAGGAAACGGCAATGTCGGTAAAAGGCCGGGGCATCAAGACGGTTCTCTGGGTGGGCATCGGCGGATCGGCACTCGGCCCCAGGGTGATGCAGGAAGTCTTCGAGGGGCCAGAGACACTGGAGTTCATCGTGATCGACACGATTGATCCCGCCGCGCTGCTCCAGATTCTTCCGACGATCGACTGGAAGAGCACGCTGCTCGTGATCGCGAGTAAATCCGGTGACACGCTCGAACCGATGAGCGTGTTCTTCCTGCTCTGGGAGCACCTGCAGGCGCACCGCAAACTGCTACCCCAGGATCACGTGGTCGCCATCACCGATCCCGAGAAAGGCACCCTTCATGATTTCTGTCTCGCGCATGATATTCCGATGCTGCCGCTGCCGCCGGCCGTCGGCGGCCGCTATTCGATCTTCACGCCCATCGGGCTTTTTCCGCTCGCACTCCTCGATGGTGATCTGAACGCGTTCGTTCGCGGCGCCAAGGAGATGGATACGCTCTGCCAGGCGACGTCACTCACGGATAACCCCGCCGCGCTGCTGGCGGCAACGCAATTCCTCCTCGATACCCGCCGCGGCTACTCTGTCCGCGTGATCATGCCGTACGGGGTGCGGATGCAGTCGCTTGCGCGCTGGAACCAGCAGCTGATCGCCGAAAGCCTCGGCAAGACCGAAACGCATAATCCGATCCCCCTCTCGGCAATCGGGACCCAGGACCAGCATTCGCTGCTGCAACAGTGGATGGCGGGGCCGCGTTCGTGCTGGCACCTCTTTATCCGGGAACTCGAGAAGCCGCGGCTGAGCGTACCCGAAGAGATCGACGACAGCTGGAAATACATCGCCGGCAAGAGTTTCGGCCAGCTGCTCGACGCGTGTTATGAAGGAACCAGCCGCGCGCTCTCGAGCGTCAAGCGTCCGCATGCGACCATCAGCATCAACCGCCTCGATGCAGCGCACCTGGGCCAGCTCTTCTTCCTGCTCCTCGCCGAAGTGGTCTTCCTCGGAAAGCTCTACCGGATTGATCCGTACGGACAGCCGGCGGTGGAAGTGGGGAAGCAGATTACGAAACAGTTGCTCAGTAGAGGGAGATTGGAATAAAGATTCCAAAGAGTCCAAGGAGTCCAAGGACCAGACGGCAAGGGTATAGTGAAAGTCATGGAAGCAAGCGCGCACCCGTTGCGCGCCTTTTTGCCAACTGGTCCTTGGAATCTTTGGAATCCTCGGACTCTTTCGCTACAATCACATCCTTCATTGACCATCACTCCTATGCCCTCCCCCATCTCCGACGCCGACTTCGCCCAGGAGGTTCTCTCATCAACAACGCCCGTCGTCGTCGACTTCTGGGCGCCGTGGTGCGGACCGTGCAAGGCGATGCTGCCGGTGTTCGACGAACTCGAGAAGGCCTATGCCGGGAAAGTGAAATTCGTGAAGATGAATGTCGATGACAACCCCAACGTTCCCGGACAGTTTGGCGTCATGGGCATTCCCACATTCGTGATCTTCAAGGACGGTGCAGCCGTCAAAACGACCGTCGGAGCGAAGTCCAAAGAAGACCTGCAACAGCTGATCGACGCCGCCATCGCCTGATATGGGATACACCCTCCTCATTGCGCTCGGACTCATCGGCCCGTTCGTCCTCATCTACTACCGCGAACCGGTCGGGGACCTGATCGGCGAGGCCGACTGGATGCGCAAGATCGGTGGCGTGTACTACTTCATCGTCTTCATCGCGCTGTTCTTCTTCTTCTGGACGCTCGCCGACGTCACCGGAACAACGCAAATCCTCTTCTCTCCCCTTCGGTCTCTCTCCCCCGCATTTCAGCAGCAGACAGCGCCGACATTCTAGTTTCCGGCCTCTTCCTGTTCTCTCCGTCCGATGAAATTCCCCTCCCTGCGCAATCCCCACGTCCTGATCCCCCTTCTTCTGCTCGTCCTCGCCGACGTCGGGGGGATCGTGCATGCGTTGCGTGCCCACGGTCGCAAAGATGGCGCCATCGCGATCGTGCTCCCGCCATACGCGCTCTACCGGTCCATCGAATCGGTCCGGCATCCGGAAGTTCTTGATCCGGCGGCAATGGCGAAGACCGATGCCGGACGGCGCAAACTGAGAAAGGAATTGCAGATCAAGCCCGACATCTGGGATGCGCTCATCAGACTGGTCAACGTGCAGAAGCAGAATACCATGCACTCGACAATGCAGGACAGTGGCGCACTCTTCGATATTGCCGTCACTGTCCCCCAAACGGGCCCCATCAGCCTCACCATCCAGCCGCGCAGTGACCCCAACCTGACCATCGTGATGACCGACGCGGACGCCGATCAGACGCCCGAGATACTGCAGATTACGAAAGTGGTGAACGGCAAGCCCGACATCTATAACACGGAGATCACGAAGTACGCCTCCGAAGACGCCTCGCAATTCCTGCTCGCGTGGTCGCTTGCGTGGGGGACGATCGCCGAGGAGCTGAAGGCAAAGGTGATACAGCCGACGACTCCGTAATCATTCAATGCCGAGCGTGTCGCGGTGGGTTCCGGTACGAAGCAGGAGCAGAAGTAATGCATCGTGATCTTTCCGGAAAGCTTTGGTGGAAATGCGAGCGAATTTCACTTCTCCCTGAGAATATCACGAAACATCGCTTTCGTTGACGTATATCGTTTACCGTGTTTTATGGCCCATGCCTCCTCTCGCAGAATTTCACGCTCCTGTTCCGGAGTAAAGCCGTTCGCCGTCCGCAACGGAAACGGGATACCCTGCACGAGAGAGATGTGCCGGAAGTAGATGTTGATCGCACCGCTCATATCAAGACCGATGGATGCGAGAATCTTCTGGACCTCTTTCTTGAGCTTCGGATTCATCCGGACCTGGATTGTGGTTGTCATGGAACCAGTGTAAAGGATTGTACTGACGTTGTCAATCTTTTGCATGACAAAGCAATTACCTGATGATTTGAAGTTCATGTCGGGGCTTGCCCCGTACCGGCGCTATCCGGGCAGGAATTTCTCCTCTACATTTTTTCCCGGGGAGTCAGTAGAATAGCGCCTGGTACGGGGCTGTAGCTCAGTGGTCAGAGCGCCTGCTTTGCAAGCAGGATGCCAGGGGTTCGACTCCCCTCAGCTCCACCA
>CAYJTW010000030.1:0-11002 GCA_964373225.1 uncultured Candidatus Peribacteria bacterium | reverse complement strand
AGGCGTTCTGGGCCCTCACGACGCTGAT
Source organism: uncultured Candidatus Peribacteria bacterium (assembly GCA_964373225.1). Lineage (GTDB taxonomy): Bacteria > Patescibacteriota > Gracilibacteria > Peribacterales > Peribacteraceae > JABFSS01. Next base: position 10,974 of record CAYJTW010000030.1, on the reverse strand, counting down.
GTACAACCGCGTCTGGTGCCACCAACACAACTATCTCGACGTCGGCAAGGAGCGGCGATGGGAGGAAGATGCCAAAAAGAAGACGCGCAAGCGCATCGAAATCGGGCATGAGAAGATCGGACACGAGGTGAACGTGGTGAAAGGCGACACGAACACGCGCGCCGCAGTGCGAGACCAATCCAACGTCAAAGGCGCGCAAGTACTCTACACCGACCACCGGAGCGACTCGACACTCGTGGATGAGATTGATGAACAGAAAAATGACCGGAACTTCTGGTACTGGACCAGCATGATTCCGGAAGGTGTGGAGTACACCAAACACCTCGATATCGTCCGGCAGCTTCACCCGCGCATGAAGAAGCTCGCGCGATTGATGGAGAACCGGGGGCTCCGGTATTCACTGTCGTTTGATGCCGCGGATGCGGAGCCGGAGTACGTGACGGCTAAAAAATGAGAAGGAACAGAAGGAACAGAGGGTACACATATATTGTTTTGATACCTCTGTCGCTTTTGTTCCCTCTGTCCCCTTGGCCCCCTCGGCCTCCTCCCCTATACTCGCTTTCCTATGAAATTCTCCCGCATCTTCACGTTCCCCGCCGTCCTGCTTCTCGTCGCCTGTGCGTCCCCGCCCTCCGGTCCCCTCTCTGCACCACTGCAGGAGAGGCTCCGTAACCCGCTCGTCGCCGAACGCTACTGGTCGGACATGGCCGAGCATATGGCCGACTTCACGCGGACGAATGATCCAATAATGAAGGATGCCGGGAAGGCGGCGATCATCGAAGCGGAACGTACGCGGGCGCTGGAACGCGTTACGCAGGCGCGGAAACTGAAGAAAGAAGGACGATCGGGAATCTGGCAGGCCGTCGTCCCCACCGAAGACGTCATCGGTGAGGCACTGCTCCAGGGTCACATCCTCTATATCGGCCCGGCGTTCGAAGCCCGGCCAAATCCGTCGGTTTCCATGTACCTGACGCGCGCGGTTGATCCGCGGAGCGCCGGGTTCCCCGATGAGACAAGTCTGAACCTCGGTCAACTCCAGTCAGCGTTCGGCGCGCAGGAGTATGCAATCCCCACAGACCGGCAGACCGAAGATTTTTTCACAGCCGTGCTCTACGACACACGGCTCAAGAGATTGATGGGGTTTGCGCAGCTTCAGTAATTCACAATTCACAGTAACCAACTCACAGGGGGAACTTGTGAATTGGAAATTGTGAGTTGAGAATTCGATTACAGCCTCTGCTTTGCCCCCTTCAATTGCGCATCAATCGCCGCCGAGAGATCGTCCACCGTCGCCGGCGTCTGCTTGCCGTTCACGAAGAACGTCGGCGTGCCCTGCACTCCCATGGCGACACCCTCGTCGTAGTCGGCCGTGACGGCGTCGCTCTTGATGTGCGACTTCACGCAGCGGGAGAAGATGTCCTGATCGGTCACGAGCGTGCTCCCCCACTCCGCGGCGCTGCCTTTGCCGAGTTCGGGCTGCTTCTCCAAGGCGAGATCAACGTACTCCCAGAATGTTCCCTGGTCGGCCGCACATTCGGCCGCCTCGGCGAGCTCAATTGTGTAGCGGTGGATCGAACGGAGCGGGAAGTGTTTGAAGTCGTAGCGGATCTGGTTGCCGTACTTCGCGAGGATCGGTGTGACGACGGCGCTGTGCGCCGCGCGGCAGGCCGGACACTGCAGGTCGGCGAATTCGGTGACCACGGCCACGGAGAGCGGATTGCCCTTGGGCGCCTTGGACGACTGCGCGGAGAGGCCGGTGGTGTCGACACAACCAGCAAGTGCGAGCGAAAAGATAACGAGAGAAATTGTGCGCTGCATAGGACACAAGGATGGCAGCACCCCGCTATCAACGCAACTATGATGATCGTAGATTCGAAACATGCTCGTTAACTCGTTAATTCGTGAAACGTCGTACGAGTTAACGAATTAACGAATTAGCGTGCAATGGAATATTCGTATCAGGGTATACTGATCCCCTCCTATGTCCCTCTACCGCACCTACCGCCCCAAGGCCTTCGCCGACGTCGTCGGCCAAGATCACATCGTGACGACGCTGGAGAACGCCGTAGCGCAAGGGAAGATCAGCCACGCGTACCTGTTTGCCGGCTCCCGCGGGACGGGCAAGACGTCGGTCGCGCGCATCCTCGCCAAGGCGATGCTGACGCAGGGGATGACGGAGATGAAGCTCATCGAACAGATCCGGGCGGCGGTCGATGACGGCTCGCTCGTGGATCTGGTGGAAATTGACGGTGCGAGCAATCGTCGCATCGAAGACAGCCGCGATCTCGTCGAGAAAATCCAGTTCACACCGGTGGCGGCCGCCGCGAAGGTCTACATCATCGACGAAGCGCACATGCTGACGAAGGAAGCGTTCAACGCGCTTCTCAAAACGCTCGAGGAACCCCCCGCGTATGCGTACTTCATCCTCGCAACGACCGAACTCCAGAAGATCCCGGTGACCATCCAGTCGCGCTGCCAGCGCTTCGCGTTCCGGCAGGTGCCGGAGGAAGACATCATCCGCCGGCTCCAGTTTATCGCCGACCAGGAGCATGTGACGGTCGACCGGACGGCTCTGCGTGCCATTGCCCACCACGCCGATGGCGCCGTGCGCGACGCGATCAGCCTCCTGGATCAACTTCGGTCGCTGCCCAAAGTGACAATCGAGGATGTGAAGGAACGGACGGGCGAGAGCGGGCACGAAGTGGTCGAGCAGATCGTCGCGGCACTGGAATCGCGCAATCAGGAAGAACTCCTCGCGCTCGTGCGAAAAATGGAGAGTGCAGGAACGTCACTCGAAACCGTCGCCAGAGCGCTGCTCACGGAAGTTCGCAGGCGCCTGCACCAGGCGATCGACGAGAAGCAGACGATCGCGCCGTTTACGGGTGCGCTGACGGTGATGCTCGACGCGCTGCGCGACATGCGCATCGCCCCCGTCCCCGGCCTGGTGCTCGAAGCCGCACTGCTCTCATTGATGGAGCCGGAGGCGACGGAGACGAAGAAGTCCCGCTTCTTCGGCAAAACGGCATCCGCCGCTCCTACAGCGAAGTCCCCGGTCTCTGATGTGACGCTTCCAGCGGCATCCGAAGCAAAACCCGCATCCGTTACCGAGGCCGGGCCTTCTGCGGTCGCCACCGTCGAGGCCCCCGAAATCACACTCGCCTCCGTCCGCGACTACTGGCCGCAGGTGCTCAAAGAGCTCTCACCCGCATCCCTCAAGATGTCGATCAAAAACGGCCATGTCCACGCGCTCTCCGGCAACAAGATCACCCTCGCGTTCTCCTCGGGCTTCCACCGCGACAAAGTCGCCAAAACCGACGCGGCGCGCTCCGTGGAAGCGACGCTGGAGAAGATCTTCAAGCGGCAACTCCAGATCTCCTGCATCCTCGAAGAAGAGGAACAGACGCCGGGGGGGCCGGACAAGGAAATGGTGAATTTGGCGGAAGCGGCGGCGGAAGTCTTTTAAATTGAGAATTGAGAATGGAAAATTGAGAATAATGGAAGCAACACAAGATTCTAATTTTCCTTCTGCTATTCTCCATTCTCCATTTTCAATTCTCCATTATCCCGTGGACCCCCGCGAATCCAAATCCCAACTCCGTCAGGCCATCAAAGATCGTCTTGCCCGACTGAGTGCCAGGGACCGCTCCGCCGGGAGCCGTTCGCTCTGCCGGAGAATCTTGGAAGCTCTGCCGCCCGCCCCCATCGGCATCTGCGCCTACTATCCCCTCTCGGACGAAGCCGACATCCTCCCCGTCTTCGGGGAACTGCAGAAACGTGGAGACATCATCTATTTGCCCGCCCACGAAGCGGGGAAATTGGTGTTCCGAACAATGACCTCCATTGAAGATCTTGTTCCCGGCGATTTCGGCATCCCTGAACCTCCCACGGATGCGGAGCGTCCGGAACCGGAGGACTTGGACATCATCCTCGTCCCCGGCCGTGCCTATGACCGCGCGGGCCGCCGCCTCGGCCGCGGCAACGGCGGCTACGACATCTGGATCCGGAAACAACGCGCGGAGAATTCAAAAACGCAATTCTGGGGCATCGCATTGGAATGCCAGATCGTCCAGGACATCCCGATGGAAGCGCACGACGAAACGGTCGATGCGATTGTAACGGCGCGGGGACTGGAAACGTGCATGGGGAAGTGAAGGATGATTGACAAATGTCCGCCGCAGCCGAATGCTGAACATCATGGGAATAAGCCATCCTGCACCACTGAAAAATACGGAGAGCAGACTCGAAGGTGCAGAGCCCCGCCAGCCCCGCAGCATGCGACTCTGGAATATGATCGCAGCGCTGCACTCTGGACTGTACGATGTATTTGCTCTCAGACCAGCACCGACATATTCGACTGATCCAGACGTGCGACGATCTCCGCTTCGCGGCCTTGTCGCGAAGCCGAAAAACTCCGACGCAGAGGTCGCATCCCTGAAAAACCTCAGCATCGACGCGACAGAAATTTTGCTGGATCAGAATGATATTGAATATTGGGAAATGTTCCAGAAAGGAGCACGGCAGCTTCGCATGAGAATCCAAAAGCTGGAACGCATCGCACAGTACCATCACACGCTCAACACGCAGACTTTTTGGAGTCACCTGTGGAACATCCGGCTGTGCGGAGAGCTCTTGATCGCTCAACAGTCATTGTCGACGTTGTATCAGCGTGTGCACGACCTCGAGGAGCACGTGGAATTTGCGATCTTCGGATCGGCATCGCGCTTACGTCAGTCGTGGGACGCAGGAGAATTCAATGCCGCATGCGCAAAATTGCACCAAGAATGGGATGTTCTCTATGACAAGTGTGCGAAACTTCTGGGAATAGACATTGTCGCAGGCGTTCTCAGCGAATGATATTGATCATTTCACTACGATCATGAATCATGACGCAGTCATGCCCATCTACACCGCCCTGCAGGCTTCTGATCCCGATGTTTTCGCGACAATAAAAGGAGAAATGCAGCGTGAAAAGAACGGCGTGGAGCTGATCGCATCCGAAAACTACGTTTCCGCTGCGGTTCTTGAAGCTCTCGGGAGTCCATTCACAAACAAGTATTCGGAGGGGTACCCGGGCAAGCGCTACTACGGCGGACAGGAGTTCACGGATAAGGTGGAGAACATCGCCATCGACCGCGCGAAGAAGATTTTCCGCTGCGACCACGCCAACGTGCAGCCGTCCTCGGGAGCGGGCGCCAATGTCGCCGCGTATTTCGCCTGGATGGAACCGGGCGACACCATTTTGGGCATGGATCTCTCGCATGGCGGCCACCTGACGCACGGCGCTCCGGTGAGCCACATGTCGAAGCTCTTTAAGTTCGTCCGGTACAAGATGAAAGACATCGAAACGGGCGAAATCGATTACGATCAGATGCGCGAAGTGGCCAAGCGAGAGAAGCCGAAGATCATTCTCGCCGGATTCTCGGCCTATCCGCGTGAACTCGACTATGGTGCGTTCAAATCGATTGCCGACGAGGTGGGCGCGATTGCGATGGCCGACATGGCGCACATTGCCGGCCTGATCGCCGCGGAAGTCCTTAAAAACCCGTTCGACGCCGGCTTCCAGATGATGACCACGACCACGCATAAGACGCTACGGGGTCCCCGCGGTGCAATGATCCTCACCAAAGGCACTGTCGGAAATCCGTTGAAAGCGCCGGAGAAGACCATGGAGAATCTGCCAACACTCGTCGACCGCAGCATTTTCCCGGGGCTCCAGGGCGGCCCCCACATGCACCAGACGGCCGCCATTGCCGTCGCTCTTGGTGAAGCAATGACCCCTGCGTTCAGGGAGTACGCGAAGCAGATTCTGAAGAACGCCAAATGCATGGCGAGGACACTGATGGATGGCGGCTGCAAGCTTGTCACGAACGGCACGGATAACCACCTGATGGTCGTCGACTGCATCACATCATGGAATCTGCCGGGCAAGGAAGTGGAGGAACTCTTCGATCGCGTCGGGATCACCGCAAGCAAGAGCACGATTCCCGATGATCCGCGGCCTCCCTACTCCCCAAGCGGACTGCGTCTCGGTACCCCCGCGATGACCACGCGCGGCCTCAAAGAGGCAGATACCGAAAAACTCGTGGAATTCATGTTCAAAGCCATCGAAAAGCGCGCAGATGAATCGGCATTGAAGAAGCTGCATGACGAAGTGATTGCTTTCTGCAGGCAGTTCCCCGTTCCGGGTATATCTTGACCATATGCAGAACTACTTCAAGAGCCTGGGGCATGCGGTGGAAGGCCTGTTTCACGCGTTTCTTACCGAACGCAACCTGCGCCTCTTCGGCGTCTTTTATCTTCTGTCGCTGATGCTTTCCGTGACGCTCAGGATCTCCCTCTGGGAATGGCAGATCGTGATCTTTACGGGTGGCGTCTTCCTGGGCATAGAGCTGATCAATACGGCGCTGGAGCGCTTCACGGATGCTTTTGATACGCATTCCAGGGGCATTCACTACAGCGCCATCAAAGCGACCAAGGATATTGCCGCATCCGCGTCGCTCGTCTGCGGAATCTCGTGGGGGCTGGTTCTCTGCTTCATCTTTGTGCCACATCTCTGGGACTGGTGGCTTGCCCAGTGGGGCACGGACATGACTACAATGTAAAAACCACTTCACGTACCGAGCCCTCAGGCCTGTGTAAAAGCTTGCATAAACTTTTTAATCAACAGAAATGCGACATCGAGTATTTGGCTCTGAATCTAGTGATTCAGGAAATTCTAATGAACAAAAATACTATTCAACCATACTTCTTGCCATCGCGGCACTTCAGTTTATTGCGGCGTAAAAAAATGCGACTACGATCATGTGAACCCCGGCCCCGAGAATCCGTCCCGGGAGAGGCTCACGTTCCATCGCTCACTGACACCATCGCCTCACCCACCTTCGCTCCGAGAGCTTCGGTGGGCAAGTAGAGAGAATAGTGGTCACCCTTCGATGCTTGGTCCATCTGGATCGGGCTCAGGGTCGCAAACGTTCCTCCCGGCCACTGAATTGCAACCACTTGCACACTTCTGGGCATAGCGACCGTCATTGCATCCGGCTTCCCTCATCCCCCCTTCGCCCTTTGGGGCTTCGGCGGGGCAGGCGGGAGTCAGTGCGTGGCCACTATCCTCTCTATCTCTAAAAGGCTGCCAAGCCGCCGACCCGTTCCGGGGAACGGATCCGCGCACAGTATAGACGCAAAATCTTGCGTCTCATCGGTGGTTCCGAGCCTAAATAAGAAACCGCAGCCGATAGACGAGGTGCGTACTCTCCCGCCGCTCAGGACCACTGGTCACTGATAGCCACTGGAGAAGGACACACAAACAAAAGGCCCGTTACAGGGTCTTTTTGTTAGATGTGCTGCTTTGCCGTCCACCGTACGGGATTATCTCTGATGTATTCTCGGATATTCTCTAATTCTTGAGGATTTCGAATAATGCGATCATGGTAATTCCTTTGCCAGATTGTCTTATTGGTCATACACGGTATTTCATGAATATGCTTTGTGACAGCCGACTTGAATGATCGAACCACGGTTCCGAGCGACCCCCGTGTTGGCGCGCAGCATGCTGCGCGCCTGTTGATAAATGGTGCATCTGTAGGGGCGTTGCATGCAACGCCCCTACATGGATCGCGTTTCATGAAAGGGACGCAGCATGCTGCGTCCCCATTCTGTGATGAATGACCGATTTCCAAAATCCCATGAACATGATTGGGCATGATGATAAATGCATCGATCCCGACGAACTTTCCGGTTCCACGACCTCGTGGAACATCGGGGGTAAACGGGGCATTTCGCGAAATTCCCCTACGGTTTTTTCTTCTCCGCCTCCGCCATCATCGTCTTACTCGGCGGGGGGACGCCCCCGGAGGCTTCGAGCTTCTTTTCGAGCTCGGCCATCTTGACCTCATCGTCCTTGGTCAATGATTCGCCCTTGAATTTCTTCTTCCGAAGCATATTGAAGTCGTTGAGCCACATTTCCCGGTCGCGCCATTTGCGATACTCCTCGAGCTTCATACCTTTGGCTTTGGCCTTCTTCTTCTCCTCATCTTCTTTCTCCTTCGCTTTGACTGCGGATTTGGCGTCTCCTGCGCTCTCGCGGGCGCTCTGCACCCACTTGGTGATCTTGTCTTCGACGGTCTTGCGGTCTTCGGCGTAGCGTTCGCGGCTCAGGCGACGGACAGTCTCGATCCGATTCTCATCGGGGATGAGTTCGGGCGGCGGCAGCGTGCTGACGGAGAAGGGCTTTGAGGGGACGCCTTTGATCATCAGGCGCGTGTAGGCGTGGTACTTGGGCAGACTCAGGATGTCTTTCGGCAGGACCATTTCCTCAAACTGCTCACTGAGCGGCTCCGCATCATCAGAACCAACCTGGAAGCAGATCATGGATCCCACGTTGCCGAACACCGCATCGCGCAGCGCCGTATTGTTGCCCTCGAGGAGCAATTGATTGACATACTGATGAGCGACGGTGAGGTTGAGCCGGTATTTGCGCGCTTCACTGAGGATCGTCGCGAAACTCTCGGTTGCGAAGTTTTGGAACTCGTCGACGTAGAGGTAGAAGTCGCGGCGGTCTTTCTCGGGAATATCAGCCCGACTCATCGCGTCGAGCTGGAACTTGGTGACGAACATCGAACCGAGGAAGGCCGAGTTATCCTCTCCCAGACGCCCTTTGCTGAGGTTCATCAGGATGATTTTGCCGCTGTCCATCGCATGGCGAAAATCGACCTTACTGACGACCTGGCCGACGATGTTGCGGATCAGCGGCGCGCTGAGGAGCTGCCCGACTTTGTTCTGGATCGCGGCGAGCGCTTCCGTTTGATATTTCTCCGACCACGACGTGAACTCGTCCTCCCAGAAACTTTTGACCATGTGGTTTTCGACATGCTCGAGGATTTTTTTGCGGAAGACGGGATCCGAAAACATGCGCATGATGCCGAGCATGGACTGGTTGCCCGCTTCGATAAGCGCAAGCAGGGTGTTGCGGAGAATATACTCCATGCGGCCGGAGAACGCTTCGGGCCACATCTTCTTGAAGATGCTCATGAGGCCGGAAACGATGAGCGGCTGCTGTTCGGGATCCTTGCAACTGAGCATGTTGAACGCCATCGGATACTCTTTATCCGCGGGATCAAACAGGATCACATCGTTGGTGCGGTCTTTCGGGATGAACTTGAGCACGGCATCGACCAGATCGCCGTGCGGATCGATGAGGGCGATCCCCTTCCCTGCTAAGATATCGGAGTAGAGCATGTTTTCGAGCAATGTGGATTTGCCCATACCGGTCTTTCCGATGGTGTAGATGTGCCGGCGGCGGTCATCGGTGCGGATGCCGAATTTCGTCCGGTGACCCCTAAACAGGGATTCACCGAGAATCGTAAGGTCATCATTCTGCTCATCGGTCACGATCGGGAGATCCACCGGGGGTTCGAGCTTCCTGCTGAGCACCCAATCGAAATTCGGGATCTTCACGAGAATGTTGGGCACATGCCAGAGCGTCGCGACTTCCTCGTTGGAGAACACATACGGAGGAACCTGAAACCCGAGTGGGAGTGTGGGACTCTCGCACAAACGCCCCTGTCCGAAGCCGTTACAGTGCGGCAGGTTGAACTGCCGGAAGCTGCCCGCGATCTCCTCCACTTTCGCTTCGGCTGCATCACGCGCGGATGCTGGCGTAATGACGCTCACGCGGACATTGCAGGTGAAGAGCAGCCGGTTGAGCTTGTCGACGGCGCCGGTTTCCTTGTTCTCGCGGTCGTGGTTGCGCATGCCGACCACGTTTTCTTCGTCATCGTCGTCGCGCATGTCCACTTCGCCCGTCGAGAGCGACATGGACGGCAACTTGATGAACCATGCGCGGAATCCCCCCATGAGCATGTCGAGTGGAAAGTACGCGAGACGCCGCCAGCCGCGGGCAAGGTGCACCGTAGCGAACAGATCTTCGTACCAGTCGAAATGCTTCGAGAGTCCCTTTAGTAAAAATGGGAGAAATCGCAGCGCGCGTTTCCGGTAGCGCTTGCCAAGCGGCAGGATCGTCACAGCAACGTGCCCGCGCATGCCGGGAACGGGATAGCGCACCATCGAAGATGCGATGCCGGCGATCGTGTCGATATTCTGTCGCGTGACCATGTCCACGTACTGCGGGAACCGCTTGATCGGGAACACTTCGGGGTCGATCAGGTGCATATCGCGGCTCAGGACGATCTCCCCGGGCGCGGGACTGAATGTATTGCCCGGCACCGGCTCGATTTCGGCATCGGGATACTGCGCGTAGAGCTGGCTTTCGACGAGCGGCGATGCTTTTGTACTAGAACGCGCGTAGAGCGCGATCTTTCCCTCACTCATCCCGATTTCGAGACTCACCGGATCGTTACCCCTCAGGGAATGCAGCGACGCCAGCACCGTCTCCATCATCAACGGACCGCGCGACGCACTCACCTCATCCGGATCGGGGAGAGAAGGGCGTATGCGAAGCAGTATTTGGTCGTTTTCTGGAGCCATTGTTTAGTCTAATTATAGCATAAAAATCAGTATGTTGTATGTGGTATAGAGTATGTGGCTACATACCACATACTTCATACTACATACTCAAGCACTGCGAAGAAGATCTGCGACTAACTCAAGGGCGACCGTGTTATACGCATAATCCATCCTCATGTGCCCGAGAATCCCAATCACGCCGGTGTTCCCCCGGACGCTGTAGCCCGTGATCATCATCGCGCAGCTTTGAAACTGCGGCAGGATGTGCTCCTCACCGATGTAGTAGCGGACCTTCTCGTCGATCTCGATCTTCTTGAGGATATCGCTCAGTCGCTCTTCGAGGACTTCGACCACACTGCATGCAAGACCGGGATTCTGGAGGAACTCCACCTGACGGAGCGCGTGCGCGAGGCCCATAAAGTACACGCCGGATTTGTGCGGCACCGTGGCAAACGCGATGTTGGGGATCATCTGGCTGAGGAGTCCGACCGCCTCGTACGCGCGTTCCTGATC
>CAYJTW010000029.1:9268-11049 GCA_964373225.1 uncultured Candidatus Peribacteria bacterium | reverse complement strand
CGCTCTCCCAGCACGAACCGGGCGAAAGCCGAAAGGACGTGGCGACAGTGAAGGCGGAAGCTGCACTGCAGGGGGAGATTCTACTTCTTTCTTTTTCTTTTTATGTTCGACCCCATGTCAGAACTCACCGGACGCCCGGGCGGCGACGACTTTGGAATGAATCCCGCGGGCGGCGCACCACCACCACCCCGCCCTCCCCGCGCAGCAGGCCCGGCGGGAGCCGGCGGTGGCGGACGGTTTGCCACCGACCTCCACAGCGTCACGATCCACGCGCGCCAGCGGACCTTCTATGTGGACCTGAAGGAATCCGGCAACGGCAAGTTCTTCAAGATCTCCGAAAAATCCCGCGGGGGGCAGAAGACGACGATCATGTTCGACGTCGAGGACCTCGACCAGATCATTGCGGCGCTGCAGGAGATGAAGACCAAACTGTAAATGAAATCCTGTAGGGGGCGTTCGCGAACGCCCCCTACTTTTGATATTCATTTTTGAATAAACGCTGCGATCACCGTTTTCCTCGCTCCCACTGCGCTCCCCCCATCGCCTTCCCCCCCGCCGGCTGCACCATCACCAAATGGAGGACCGTCTCGCCCGCGCAGGAGAGTGAGGTCGTATCCATTCCCGGTTCCAGTGACGTCTGGAGGATCTTCACCGTCTTGCCGTCTATCACCATCGCCACGCCCGGCCAGGGATTGAGCCCACGCACTTTCCTGTCGATCTCCTTCGCCGTCATCGTTGTGGGATCCACCAGGCCGTCGTTGCGTTTCAGCGTCCTGCAGATCGTCACCTGCGATGAATCCTGATCAATGGGATGTAGAGGACTCTTCAGCGTACGAATTAACAGGCTTGCTCCCAGCGGCGCGAGGCGGTCATGCAGCGTCGTGAAGGTCTCGCGCGGGTCAATCAGCACCTTCTCCTGCGCCAGCACCGGTCCCGCATCAAGCTCTTTGACGATCTTCTGGACCGTGACGCCGGATTCTTTGTCCCCTGCGAGGATGGCATGTTGAATGGGGGAGGCGCCTCTCCATCGCGGGAGGAGCGAACCATGGACGTTCACCGGAGCAATCTTGGGAAGGTCGAGGATTTTTTGGGAGAGGATCTGGCCGAAGGAGACGACCACCAGGAAATCGGGGTAGTGAGTAGTGGGTAGTGGGTAGTGAGTAGAGTCATTGATGTTTTCTGGCTGCATGATCTTCAGTCCATGTTTCATAGCTGCCGCTTTCACCGGCGAAGCCGCCACTTCCTGCTTGCGGCCCACCGGACGGTCGGGCTGGGTGATGACGAGGTCGACGCTGAAATGAGCGTCATGAAGCAGCGCTTCCAGTGACGGAACGGCGAAGGCAGAGGTGCCCAAAAACCAAATGGAACGCTTCGGTGGCATCCCTCTCAGTGTACACTGCAATCCCATGCCACGACGTCCCGCCATGCTCGCCTCTTCGGTCCGCGCGATCGTCGCGCCGCTCCTGCGGGAATGTCCGGTGGAATGCGGCGTGGTGAACATCACGCGGGTCGAAATATCGGCCGATCTTTCGTACGTGACGGTCTACGTGACGGCGTTCAAGGAGAGCGCGGCGGCGATGACGTATCTTGAGGGGAGAAAAAAAGAATTCCAGAAGCATCTCGGCGGCTTGCAGACCCACAAAACACCGCAGCTGCGTTTCCGCATCGACAAGACCGCGGAGGAGGGGACGCGTATCGACCAACTGCTCGAGCGCGCGGCGAACTTTGAATGACAAATACCCTATTCCAAAGTACATCATGAGGACTTTCAAAAAGTTCGC
>CAYJTW010000029.1:0-9168 GCA_964373225.1 uncultured Candidatus Peribacteria bacterium | reverse complement strand
TGAATGACAAATACCCTATTCCAAAGTACATCATGAGGACTTTCAAAAAGTTCGCCCTTCGACAAGCTCAGGGTGAACTTTGAATGACAAATACCCTATTCCAAAGTACATCATGAGGACTTTCAAAAAGTTCGCAATAACAGGTCGTTGATGATCGGTGTTGGGAATGGGAGACTCCCACCCTTTGTCATATGCGTCTCCCCGAACCGGACATCGCGCAGGCAGTCGATCTCTGCAAGACCGCGAAGCGACTGCTCTGCGTGTGCCACCGCAATCCCGACGGCGACGCGATCGGCTCGCTCCTGGGGATGGGACTCTTGTTCGAGCAGGCATTCCCCGATGCCGAGGTCGGGTTTCACTGCGTCGACCCGGTCCCCGAAATGTTCCATTTCTTACCGGGAGCCTTCCGTGTCAGTCCCGTCCCCGAGCCCGTCCCCGAACCCGAGGGGACGGTCCTCGTCTTCCTCGATTCCGCTGAGCCCAAGCTCACCGAACTGCACGAAACCCACCCGCAGCTCTTTGATGGAACGTATCGGTCACTGATGATCGATCACCACTACAGCAATTCGCTCTTCGGCACCGTGAATATCCTCGTCGGCGACGCGAGTTCGACCTGCGAGATCGTCACGTGGTTCGCCGAACAGGTTGGGTGGACCGTGGGCAGTGACATTGCGACATGCCTGCTCACGGGCCTCTATACCGACACAGGCGGACTCTTGCACAGCAACGTCACTCCCGACGTCTACCGCACGGTGGCGCACCTGCAGCGTCGCGGGGGGAGGCGCCAGGAGGTTGTCGAGGCGGTCTTCCGGACAGGCAAGCTCAGTACGCTTCGGCTCTGGGGCCGCGTGCTCGAGAAAATCAGCCTCACCGACGAAGGAGGGGCCATCTCCGCCGTGACCGAAGGCGACTTCCGCGCGACGGGCGCCGATACAAGTGAGCTGACCGGAGCAATTGATTACGTCAACGCCGTCCCGGGCATGAGATTTTCATTAATCCTCAGCGAGCGGGATGGAAAAGTGAAAGGATCACTGCGCACGCTCAGAGATGACGTTGATGTCTCGCTCATGGCCGGAAAATTCAGCGGCGGCGGGCACCGGAAGGCGGCGGGGTTTGCGCTGCCGGGGAAGCTCAAACCTGAAGTTCGGTGGAAAGTAGTGGATGAGGAGTAAAGATTCCAAGGAGTCCAAAGATTCCAAGGACCAGTCGGCAAAGGACAAGGGATGCTTGCTTCGGAAAAATTGCGAGAGTCATTTGTGAATGGAAGACCGGAATCGGGTGAGGAGGTAACTCACACGATTGATGTGACGATCTGTTTGAAGGAATTGCTCGCTCGTTATGTACTGCAGATCACGTGCAAGTTTGACCTGACAATGGAGCTCTTCCAGAGAACCAAAGGCGATATCGCAATAATTTCTTTTGTCTTTCACGGTCCGCTTCGCATTTCCTTCTGCGATGTTCATGGGAACGCTGTACGCGGATCTGCACATCTGATCGACCAAACGGAATCGTTCGCAAGATGGAAACCGTGAAGTCAGATCGTAAACCCAGAGGCATAAATGGTATGCCTCCTGCCAGACAACGAGCTTTTCATGGGGACGTTCGTGCATACCCCGAAGCTACGGAATAATTGAACCGCCGGAAGGTGCCTTCACACAAATAAATTTCAGCATGGCTGTATTTGCTCTTCAGAAAGCCACGAAAGACGTTCCACGACCCTATGGAACATTTTGTGATTCGGGGCTCATGTCCGTTGCCGTTGGGGTAGAAGTCGCCTGTTCAGTCGTTTGAGTGACTTCCGTCTGTATCAGCGTTTCAGGAGGTACTTGTGTTCCCAAAACAGCGTCATTCCGGTCCTTGGACTCTTTGGAATCTTTGGACTCCTCAGGTGTTGATACAGCAGGCGCCGCTTGCGCCCCAATCGCCGCCTTCGCATCCGCATTATCCTGTTCCCGTTTCGCTGTCGCGACTTTCATTGCCGCGGCAGCCAGGACTTCCTCCGGTTTGGTCGTGATGACGGCCGCTTCCTCGGGGCTCGCGATGATCTGGATCGCGACGTGCTTGTTGCCGGCGAAAAATATCCCCTGGCCGACGCCGGAGTTGAGGAGCACTTCTTTTTCGCCGTCGGTGAGGTAGAAGAGCTTCTGCAGGTTATCGACCGATGCGGGGGACTGCTTCAGGAGTATCTGCAGCGAGGAGTTGGTGATGATCGGCTTGCCGTACTGCGAGTTGACGAAATCATCGACGTCCTGGGTGATCGTCGTGATCCCGAGGAAGTACTTGCGCGCGCGCTTGACGATGCCGTAGAGGAATTTTGCGGAATCCTCGAACTGCATCAGGTTCCATGCTTCGTCGATCACGAGGAAGCGTTTGCGCATCTGAGCGCGGACGATGTTCCACAGGTGATTGAGGACGATGTAGATCGCGATCGGGCGCAGTTGTTCCTCCAGATCGCGGATCTGGAAGACCACCATCTGGTTATTGAGCTCCACGTTCGTTTTCTGGTCGAAGATGCCGGAATAACTTCCTTCGGTGTACTTCTGGAGAACCTTCGCCATGTTCTCTCCGCCCTGGGTCGTCATCAGCACATCGACCAGGTCATGCATGGTCGGCGGTTCGATGCCAAAGGGGTCCGGCGTCTGGAGCGTGATGCCCCGAAGCGCGTAGGTATCGAGGATCGCTTTGTCGAGAATGCCGTCTTCGGAGGGTGTCAGCGTCCCAAGCATCAGGCGGAAGAGACCGTGGAGGTTGATCGCCGATGACCGGAGGACTTCGCCCGTTTCGGCTTCGTCACCGCGGATGGCGCGGGGCAGATCGAACGGGTTGATGCGGAAGCTGCTCTGAAGACTCAAAGGCACGAACGACCCGCCGACGGTCTTGCAGAGTTCGACGTATTCGTTTTCCGGATCAATGACGAGCACATCGGTCCCGAGCATCATCGAACGGAGGATCTCGAGCTTCACGCCGAACGATTTTCCCGCGCCGGAGGTGGCGAACACGTTGCAGTTGGCGTTGGGCAGATCGAACCGGTCGAAGATGACCAGGCTGTCGTTGTGCCGGTTGATGCCGTACAGGATGCCGTGATCGTCTGTCAGATCGGAGCTCGAGAACGGGAAACTTGTTGCCAGCGGTGAGGTGTTCATGTTGCGGTTGATCTCCAGCTCATCCAGGCACAGCGGCAGCGTGCTCGTCCACGCGTGCTCCATCTGGAACATCGCGGGCTTGGTGAGCACCAGGCGGCCGCCGAGCAGCGACTCGATATCGGTCTGGACCTTCTTCAGCTTCTCCTCATCCTCCCCGTAGAGCGTCACGTACATGCCGAACTGAAAGAGCTTCTCCCGGCCCCGGGTGAGCAGGTCGCGCAGTTCTTCGGCGTCCTGGAGCGCGGCTTCCAGCGACGGATCGCGGACAATGCCGCGTTGTTCGAGCATGCGAATGCTCGAGCGTAGCTCCGCGACCCTTTTGCGGAGCATTTTCATGATTGCGGCGTTGCTCGCCGGGTAGATGAAGTGCGAAATCTCGAATGATGCGTCGAAATTCACCAGCTGCGACATCCAGTTGGGGTAGATGTAGTTGGGCCAGTTGTAGACGTAGAGCGTCCGCGCGCAGACGTCGCCGATGATCAGTTCATTGCGCTTCACTTCCATCGCCGAGGGCGCGATCAGATCCAGGATTTTCTGCAAGCCTTCCTCGTAGAGCTTGAGCGACTGCTTTTCCCCAGCCGTCAGTTTCTCCGACTGTCCGGTCTCGGGATTCAGGATCATCTCGACGTTCCTGTGGAGGCCCAGCAGATCGTCGATTGCGTAGAGGAGGGGATTGCCAGCTGTTGAAGTTGGTGTGACTGCGGACATAGGAAATCTGTTAATTATAGCGGAAAACAGAGGTTTGAGCAATTCTTGACCTCTACAGCCCTCCAAACGGCGAGAAACCGCCCGATTTCTTTCGTGACGCTTTCTTCCCCGCAATCACCCCCAGATCCTCCACGCCCGGAACGTCGACGACTTTGAGGCCGGCAAGCAGGACTTCGCGGTTGCCGTTGAGCGCAGCGATACGCTCTGCGGCGATTGTCAGCAACTCCCCGAGGGTCTGCTGCATGCCCGTCATTTCCTTGAATTGCAGATCGGTCTGCGTCAGCGCGGTTTGCGCATCGGCCAGTTCTTTCTGGCGGTCCTGTGCGGACGCGAAGTCTTTGGCCTTCACGGCGGCCTTCACCTCTTTGTCCACGGCGAGCACCGCCGCTTTGCGGGTCTTCTGGTCTTTTTTCAGCGTGGCAATCTGGTTCGCGAGGTCCGCCGAGCGCCGCCTGCTGCGTTCGGTGATGTTGTTCAACCCGGCGGTGTAGGCATCGAGCGTTTTGGCCCGGTCATCACTGCGGTTGAGGAGATCTTGGACATCCACGTGGAGCACCGCGCCGAATTCCTCGAGGAGTGTATACAGGTCGTCGATATTCTCTCCGGTCGGAAGCGAGTGCAATTTCAGCTGCGCGTTGATACCGTCTTTTGCCGCATGCACGGGAACCTCAAGACCATCGGCGAGGAACATGCTCGCGTAGATGGCGAGGAGCGGCGCGGACCGGACGGTCGGTTGTACGGTCCGGAGAACCGAGAGACTGTAGGCAATGGCATTGCGGGCACCCGATACCTGCGACTCCTGTGCAGATGGAACATTCTTTTGTTCATCGCTTTGCGGAGCCGCACTCCCGCATGCAGAAAGCGTGAGAGGAATGGCTACACAGAGGGCAGTGAGGACGTACTTTTTGTTCATGAGTGTGACAGAAGAATTATAGCAGAAAATGGTGATTTTTGCAGGTGGACGTTTGTGCACACAATTTGTGTTCAAAACATGAGGAATTTCTGTATGCAAGATCAAATTATTGTTTCAGGTAGATATATCGGTTCCTGGTGCTACAGTCAGCGCATTCTTTCGAGTATTAGTTTTGTTCATCCCTCGTACGAAATTGCTCCCTTCGACTAAGCTCAGGGCAGGCCGCAATTTCTACTCGGGACAAGTTCCTTCCGACGTGAAAATAGTATGTTTTTAGCACTTACAGAGAGCGCAAATGCAGTCCTGAAGACGCACTTTTCCGGAGTTCATCTGAACGCAGTATGGGTGGTTCCGAAGGAATCGTCCTTTGGGGATGCGTCTCTCCGTCTTCCCCTCCAGCTCGCATCGACACTCAAGAAGAAACCGCGCGACGTCGCCCAGGTGTTCGTCGATGCACTCTCCGTATTTCCCGATGCCGCGAGAGTCGAGATCGCCGGCGCGGGATACGTGAACGTCTGGCTGACACCGGAGGCGCTCCTGCGCGAACTCTCAGCGTCACGCGAGGCGTGCGTACCGGCGGTGAAGCGCGGTAACGAGCGGCCGGTCATCGTCGAGTACTCGGCTCCGAACATCGCGAAGCCGTTCGGCATTCACCACATCCTCACGACCATCATCGGCCAGGCGCTCGCGAATCTCTACCGCCATCTTGGATACAACACGATCGCGGTGAATCATATCGGGGACTGGGGAACGCAATTTGGGAAGCTCTCGGTGGCGATGCAGCGCTGGGGCAAGGGTAAAACTCCACAGCAGCACGGTCTCGACGGCCTGCTGCAACTGTACGTGCAGTTTCACGAAGCATCGGAGAAAGATCCCGCGATGGAGGACGAAGCCCGCGCGGCATTCAAAAAATTGGAAGATGGAGATCCGGTCATGCGGGCGTTTTGGAAGGAGGTCGTCGCCGTCACGATGGAATCCCTGGAAAAAACGTACAAGCGTCTTGGCGTCTGGTTCGATGAAACGCAGGGAGAGAGTTTTTACGAAGATAAAATGCGGCCGATCGTGGAGGAGGGGAAAAAGAAGGGGATTTTCACCGGGGGAAAAGAGGGTGCGCTTGTCATCGAATTCCCCGAGGAGACGAAGCTCCCCACTGCCGTGATCCTCAAAGGCGACGGTGCGACGCTGTATTCGACCCGTGATCTCGCGCAGATCCGCTACCGCGTTGACCGGTGGCATCCGCAGTCGCTCCTCTATGTGGTCGATGTCGCGCAGCAGCTGTACTTCCAGCAGCTTTTCACGGCCGTGAAGATGCTCGGCTGGGATCTTCCGCATCTGGAACACATTCCCTTCGGCCGGATGAGTTTTGCGGACAAAGGCATGAGCACCCGCAAAGGCAATATCCTCAAGCTGGAAGACGTTCTGAATGAAGCCGTTGTACAAGCCGAAAAAGTGATTGCGGAGCATCGCGAGACGATTCAGACGGATGATGAATCGCAGCTTGCCGAAACGATGGGCATCGGCGCTGTCGTCTACGGCATCCTGAGTCAGAACCGGAGGATGGATATCGTCTTCGACTGGAAGAAGATGCTGAGCTTTGAAGGCAACAGCGCGCCGTATCTGCAGTACACCTACGCGCGCGCCAAATCCGTCCTGCGGAAAGCGGGCGCGGAGGGCAAAGCGGCGTTGCCCAAGATCATCGAGGCTCTCACGGAGCGCGAACGGATCTTGATTCGCACGCTGCTGCAGTTTTCCGATGTTCTCGAAGACGCGCGCAGCACGCATATGCCGCATACGCTGGCCCATTACCTGTTTGGGTTGTGCCAGGACTTCAATGCCTTCTACAACGCCGATCCGATCCTCACTGCCGAGGGCCAGACGCGGGAACTCCGCATCGCCCTCACCGCCTTTTCGGCGTCCGTCCTCAAGACCGGCGCCGAAATCCTCACGCTCCGGGTGCCCGAACGAATGTAATTTTGTTTATTAACCGCGGCCACGTATGGCCGCCCTTCCCGTCCAGTCCCATGAACCGTTATCACCCTCCCCGGAGGACCTCCTCCGCTCCCGCGGGACCGATCGTCGCGTTCCTGCTCATTGCCTGCTTCGGCCTTCTCTTCGTGACCGGATGCACCCGTACGGTCTCGGGCCCCGAAGAACAGACCGAAGACGATACCTTTACGGCCGAAGACGTTGCGCGATTCCGCGCGCTGAGCGGGCAGAATGACGTCGCATCCTCGGAGTCGGGAATGGCGGCGTCGGCCGCTTCATCATCAGCCGCCTCAATGGCGCCCGAGTCGCTGCGCACAGCGTCAGAGCCCACCGTCACACCGGCGTCGGTTCCTCCCGCGCTGCGCAGGTCCTATGACGCGCTCAGAGCAACCTCCACGGGCAAGGGGGGCAACATCTACCGGGTGACCAACACGTTCCTGAACGTTCGCGGCACCGCTTCGGTGAGCGGTCCGTTCGTCGCGCGGCTCAACCAGGGGGATCTCGTCAGCCTCATCGAGTTCGTCAACGGCAGCTGGGCGAAAATCTCGATCGCTGGAGGGCAGACCGGCTATGTGGTGAACCGCTACCTGTCCAAGCTCACGACGGAAGAGAAACTCAAGGATGAACAGAAAGCATTCGACGGCCGGTACTTCGTGAATTTTGCGTTCGTCAACGTCCGCGCGGCGGGCGACAGCGGCAGCGAAAAGATCGGCGAGATTCCGGGACAGGCGTTCGTGCGACCGCTCAGCATCGACGGGGATTGGGCGCGCGTGCCGCTTGAGGGCAAGGAAGGGTATGTGTCGATGCAGTACCTCTCGCCGTTCCGCCCCAACTTCCTCGTCCGGCAGGATCGCTTTACGCTGCCCATCCTGCACTACGATGTCCGCGATGACGCGACGATCACCGCTCTTGCGCAGCATGCGGCCCGCCTCAGGCAGGACGGCGTGAAGGTGCTGACGTTCCGTGATTTCTTCGTCACCCTCCAGACGCAAGAAGTGCGCGATGTGCGCCTGCCGCCGCGCAGCGTCATCGTCGCGATCTCCGGCATCACTGCGGTCAACGCCAAGCGTGTCTCGGATGTGCTGAGTACTGCGGGCATTCCTGCAACGCTCTTCATCCAGACCGACCGGGTCGGCATTTCCGGTCTCAGTGAGAAAACACTGCTCACTCTCCAGGCGAACGGATTGGATATTCAGTCAGCCGGTCACACGGGGGATGACCTCAGAACCCTCACCGACGCCCAGACGCGGCTTGAGCTGGAGCAGAGCAGGACGATTCTCGAAACGATGACGAACAAGACCGTTTTCGCGATTGCGTATCCGCAGGGCGGGGCAAATGACCGCGTTCTCGCGGCCGCCGCCGATGGCGGCTATCTCTTCGGCATGGGAAGCGCACCCGACAAGGCGTTCTCCCGCGACCAGTTCCTGCGGTTGCCGGGCTACACGGTGACATCCGGCATGTCGGCCGAGGATGTCGTGAAACTGGTGAAAATTATTTTTTGAGCATCTGCTGCACCTGCTTCATCACATCGTCTGATCCGCCCCTCATCATCTGTTGCGACATCTTCCCCGCTTCCTGCGTCACGATTCTGATGAAGTCTTCCATGTGCGCGATCAGGTACCAGCTGCTCCAGACGACGAAGACGAGGAAGCCGATGTTGATCAGGCTGCGGATCGCCCCCCCGATCATGCGCCAGCGGTCGCGGCTGTCGAGGTGCTTGAGGTGAGCGGAGATTTCGTCGAGTTTTTCGAGGATGGGGTCTGTGGGCATGGGTACATCATATCAGAACCCCCGTCGCCATTTCCGCATCATCTCGAACGTCCTGGTGACGTAATACTTCGGCGAGAGGGGAACATCGACGCAATGGGTGAGTTCGAGGAGCTTTCCCCCAAAACCAGTCTTAAAGAGCGTCACGCCGGCGAACGGATGTTTCACGATCAGTTTCGCTTCAGGATCAGGGCCCATCGGGGCGACTCCCCAGAAGTTGTAGACGTGATCGCCGCGCGTGAGAGCGTCCTTGATGGCGGTCCATTGGAGCAGATAACTGGCCGGGATTTTACTGATCACACTCGCGCCGTGGTGGTAGCTGGTTTCGCCGCCGAAGGTCATGTGGATGGAGGCGGCGAGGACCTGCCCCTGATGGCGGGCGATGTAGAGGATCACGTTTTGCGTCTTCGCGAATTCTTCCACCTGGGCGCGGAAGAAGGCATCGGTGTAGGCGGTGAATCCGTGACGCTTCCGTGTTTCGTCATGCAGTTTCAGGAAGAGCGGGAGATCACGCACCGGATCGTCTGATGCAGTGACAGTCACTCCCTCTTTTTCCGCGCGGCGGATCAAATTCCTCGTTGTCGAACGCATGTTCTTGAGGATCTCTTCTTCTGACGTATTGGTCAGAGGCAAGAGCCAGAGATGTTCAGC
>CAYJTW010000028.1:7452-11440 GCA_964373225.1 uncultured Candidatus Peribacteria bacterium | reverse complement strand
CCGACGAGGCTGCCCCTAAAGGCATTTCGAGGAGAACCAGCTATCTCCGGGTTCGGTTAGCTTTTCACTCCTATCCACAAGTCATCCCAACGTCTTGCGATACGCTATGGTTCGGTCCTCCACCCGCCTTTCGGCGGGCTTCAACCTGCTCATGGATAGCTCACCCGGTTTCGGGTCGTGTCCCAGCGACAAGCGCCCTGCCGTAAGGCCCCCTTGCGGGGTTCGGACTCGCTTTCGCTCCGGCTCCGGCTAAAACTGCCTTAGCCACGCCACTGAGAACACACTCGTTGGCTCATTATGCAAAAGGAACGTCGTCACTCGGCTTCGCTCTACGCTCACTTCGTTCGCTTGAGCTACGCCGCAGTAAACCCAACCCACACTGAGTGGCGGGGCTTGCCGCGGCGAAGCTCTGCGCGAAGCGCAGAGTGAAGCCGGGCTCCGACTCCTTGGACGCAACACATTTCAGAGACTATTTCATCCCCCTTCCGGGGTGCTTTTCACCTTTCCCTCACGGTACTATCCGCTATTGAGCTCTGCATCTGTTTAGCCTTGGATGGTGGTCCACCCGGATTCAGGCCGGATTTCACGTGTCCGACCCTACTTAGGAACTTCCTACCGTGTCTCTCTATTTCGCGTACGGGGCTCTCACCCTCTCTGGCCGCCCGTTCCAGGGACGTTCTTCTATAGAGAGACAATCGGATATCGGAGTCCTGCAACCCCCGTCCCCGATTCTGGCTTCGGAAAGTATCGCGGAAGATTTCGATTCTTTGGAGAAGTGAGTAGTGAGTAGTTGATAGTGCGTAGAAAAGCTTCTACTCACTACTCACTACAAACTACCAACTTGCCGCCGGAATCGGAAACGACCGAAATGGTTCCTGAAACCAAAGTCGGGGACGAGTTTAGGCTGTTCCCTGTTCGCTCGCCACTACTGGGGGAATCTCGTATTTGATTTCTTTTCCTCTGTTACTGAGATGTTTCAGTTCACAGAGTGACCTCCCGGCCTTGCTCCTGCGGTCGCAAGGCGAATTGAGAATGGAGAATGGAGAATTGAAAATAGCGGAAGAAGTTCAGGATCTTTTATTGCTTCCAATATTCTCAATTTTCAATTATCAATTTTCAATTTCGTTCCCTCGGAACAACAGAAGTAAGGCCGGGTTATGGGACATAACTCCCATAGGGTTTCCCCATTCGGAAATCTTCGGCTGGTAGCGCCTGCCTAGCGGCTCACCGAAGCATATCGTTGCTGGCCACGTCCTTCGTCGGAATGCAGAGTCGAGGCATCCATGTGTTGCGATGAATAACATTTTCAAATACATACTGTTCATGTGCTACAAGCTGGGTACTACTGCTCTGGTGAGCCTGTCGAACCACCAGTCCTGCAGACATATTTTTCATAAATTGATTCTTTTCTTGTGTCTGTAGCGATGAAGAAGTCTTCGCTACAAACGGTGACCGATGCTGACAAGAAGCATGGAGAGGGAGGAGCACCAAACCCGAGGCGAGTCGCGGGCCGCGAGCGCGGTCGGGGGGCATTTTTTCTGATTCGCTTTCGCGGATAAAAAAAATGCGGGTGGCTCACGCACACCCGCAGAATTAGTGGTCAAAACGACACTATTCCCGCGGGTGTTCGTGGATCTGCATAGGAGCCGGGACAGTCTACTGAGGAGGCCCAGGGAGGGTCAAGAGAGAAAAACCGGTTTTTCCCGTGATGTGCAGCAGGAAACCGGTCTTTACACTCTGTTGACTCTTCACGGATACATGCGGAGATTCCGCCGATTCTTGCCGCTGCAGTTTTCCTCCGTCATAAGCCAAGAAATAGCATCGAGCCCCGGTGATATTGTCCTAAATTGTCCAAAAAGCGTTTTTCTGCTACAATGTTCGGATTTATGCCAACAGATCAAAACCAAAATTCTACTGTTCAGAGTGCTGTGAAAGCCATGCTTCCCCAAGTCCCCTCTTTCCCTTCCGGAGATGAGATCTACGACGGAATCATGCGTTCGATCGAGCCGGATCTGACGACGTCGCAGTTGCCGCTCCTCTCGCAGAAATACCAGAACGAAAACCCCGGGGAAGCAAAGATCCGTTCGGACCGGTACACCAGGGCGTTCGCCGAGTATGACAGGCGCTACGCCGCATTTACCGTGCAGCTGGAGAGCGCGGTACACACCTACCAGAAGATCGCGACCACATCGGTGGAGGAGCACTCCAAGATGAAGGAAGAGCAGGATCTCTCGAATCTTGAACAGTCGATGTCCGCGTCTTAATTACCATGCCAAACACACATTTCCCATGGGCACGATCTGAGGACTTCTCCCCATTCCGTGAGCACCGGTTGATCTACGATGTCGAAGCCGGAGCGACGAAAGGCGAGGTCGAAGCAAAGGCAAAAGAAGGCGGCGATGCCGTTCCGGCACCGGAGAGATTTGGAAAAATGGCCGATGCGCGCCGCAAGAGCGCGGATGCGAACGTGAAGGGGGCCTCCGACGGAGTCCGTACCGCCACAGAGCGCGCCGGCAAAGAACTCAACAACTTCTTCGATGACCTGAACCGTCCCGTGACGCTCAGCGAAGAGGCACAGAAGAGCGCCGGCAATATTCTCCGAAGCTACGATGCGCAGACAAACTATTCCCGGGAAGAGACGACCGCACGGCTCCAGGTGCTTGGATTCCAGTTCACGACCGACGGACCCGATAATGAATTTGATCGCGCGGTGCAAAACGCAAAAGCGGAACCTCCCGGTACCGTCGTGCCGCCGCTGCGCGCAGGGAGCACCATCTCGAAAATCTCCGGCGCCTTCGGATTATTCAACACGATGTTGCAACGGCATGTGAGGGACCGCGGTGGCAGCCAGAGCGAGCGCGGAAAATTTGTGACGGGGGTGGAAGATTTCAACCGCAGTAACCGCAACACCGCCTCACTGATGATCAACCAACGTGCCGCAGCCGGGACAACCCCGGCAAGCGAAGACCTCTCGGTGACGCTGCTGCAAACAGGAGCGGTGACGACCAAAGAAATGCAGGAGCGGCGCCAGAACTTCACCAAACAGCTTCGGACAGGCAACCTGGTGAACGAAACAGACATGAAGGCGCGGGAGAACGACAGCAATATTTTCGTTATCAAAGACATCACGCCGGCAAAGTTCCGGCAGGTGCAGAACGCGATCAACGCGATTCGCGATTCGCGCGATGCCGCTCCGCCTCCGGTATCGACGGGTCCGTCGGGATCTTCAAGCGGTTCGCCCTCGGGATCACCAACCGGCGCTCCGGCACCCGATACTCCGGAGGGCAAAGCGAAGGCGGAAGCGGCCAAAACGAGAAAGGAATCGGTGGATAACGCACGTCTGGTCGTCATCCCGCTCATACAGGGAAGACTGGGACTGCTCAATTCCAGTGCGGATCAGCTTGCATTGAGAAAATCCGTCGAGGCAAAGATTGCCGAATTGAATTCGGCATGCGGACTGCCCGAAGGTGATGCAGGGACGAAGCAGATTCGCGAACGCACGGAAGAATTGCAAAAACTGGGCCAGGACATCGATAAAGTCACCGAGCAGGGCAAGAAAGATACCGAAACCGTGCGCAAGAATGCCACAACCGAACTCGAACGCGGGCAGAAGGTGCAGACAGACAACGCCGCGGTTCTGCCGGAAAATATGCGTAAGCGTCTTACGGGAAATATCGAACAGCTCGCAGCCGTGACAGACCCACCCCAGGAAACGGCAGTGATTCAGAAGAATCTGAAAGTGCTCACGGTTACCCTCGCGCGCGTCGATGAATTACTCCCCTCGTATGACCAATCCGCGAAAGCGATTGCAGCTGCCCGGCAAAGGGCGCTTGCACCGGGCTTATCCGCTGATCTCATCAAAGCCGGAGAGGCCAATATCAAAGCGCTGGAAGATGCGAGAAATTCGGATACCGCAACGCCGAAAGCTATTGCAGAAGCGATCGGGGTGCTCGTTGGTACGGAAAAGAAATTTGAAGCAGAGCAGAAG
>CAYJTW010000028.1:0-7352 GCA_964373225.1 uncultured Candidatus Peribacteria bacterium | reverse complement strand
ACGCAGGGGGTAACAACAATTCTCGACAGGACAAAATATGGTGGCACGCTCACGGGCGACATACGACCGCGCACGGCTAATAATGAGTTCGATATCGATATTCACGGCGGAGGAGCAGGCGGAAGCCAGACAGTCGACGTCTTGGTATTGAAATGGAATGAATCTTCGAAAAGTTGGAATTGGGGACTGACGGCGTATTACAACAACGAACCTCCAAGAACATGGGAGGTGGATAATCGTCCATACAACCGTTGGAACGCGTCGGGAGAGAATCCTTTGCAAACAGGGAACATCCGTAACAACACCGGATACGCACAGACGATTGCCATCCTTGGTCACTTGCAAGCACTCCAGGAAAGTCATCCTGTTACATGATGTTAAACCATGCTCTCGCGTTCTTCTCTGCTCACGGCCCTCGATCAGCTCTGGTCTCTCGAGCCGCAGCTCCTGGCGCAGCTCCGCAGAGCGTCTGAGCGGGCATCGGAGGAGAATTTGAAGAAGATCGCCGCCGCGGTCGCGGCTGCACTGGAGAAACAGGATGCACTGGTGAAGAAACTGGTGAAGGCGGATCCGCAGTTCCCGGCAAAACTCCGGCAATTTTTGCATGACAGATTCCTGGAAACGCGCGGTACCGTGAAGGCCGGCGAGCAGACAAATATCGAATCCATTATGGAAAAAATTGAATCCTCGTGATTCTCCATGCGCACACACCCATACCAGAACCGGCAGAGCGCACAGCGCGAGGATCGTCTCCTCGCGTTTGCGGAATTACCCCAGATTCGCGAGCACGACCTCCACGACGTGCGCGGACAACTCGCCGCCGAGCAACAGCAACCGAATGACAACGGCCGGATCGAGAGCGAGGACGAGCGTCTCGGTCGGCTGGTGCATGAAATCAACATGGTCATCTCGGAATTCAGTGGGCGGATTCGTGATCTTCCGGATGAGGTTGCCCGCGCATTGCAGGAGCAAATCCCGGTATTCATGCGTTCTTCGATACAGACCGCCGAACGCAACGGAATCGCCGGATTGAATACGGAAGAATTCGACCATCTGCGAAATCTTGTCGCTGAAGGAATCCGCGGACTGCTCGGCTCCATTGCCGGAGGCGTGGACGAAGGAAAGCACAAAGCCGAAATGGAGGCGCAGCAGGCAAGACGGAAAGCCATGAACCTGGAAAGCGTCTTGCACCAATTGCAGCAACGACAAGTGGACATCGTTTTGGAAGAAAGAGTGAATGTTCAAAATTTAGAAGACGTGGAACATCCGGAAAAGGTGGATCTGGAACTGCAGAAATTCCAAAAGCGGGAGCAGCAGCTGCAGGAAACCCAGTCGGAAATCACCAAGCTCGGCACGGACATCAGGGATTTCCATGAGAAAGCAAGTAAGGAGGTGAAAGAGCTGATGGAACCGCACATCGCCGCCGCACTGGGGACCGCCGCCGCGGGGGCCGCCGCGGGGGCCATTATTTGTGGCTCATGGAACCTGGGCATCGGCGCGATTCCTGGGGCGATCATTGGAGGCATCATTGGCTATGCCATCGCGCGGACAACCGCCCACATCGCTTTGAGCGGGGCAGCCGAGGCGAAAGCGAATGAGTACAACGAAGTCATCAACAAAGGGAAACAGCGCTTCATCAAGGCGCAACTCAATGCCCAGGAAATGGCGAAAAAAATCGAGGAGGACGGCAAGATTCTCTCGGCAGCTCCAGCCTCCATTGGCAAGAAGCAAAAGGAATTCTATGTCAAACGCCGGGCGGAAATTGAAGTGCGGCAAAAAGAAACGGAGGAAGAACGCCAGACGCGCGAAAAGAACGTCGTGGAGATGGGAGTCTCACGCCAGCAGATGGAGGATCACCTCAAAAACTTGCAGGAACGTCACCAGGCGCTCAAAAAGAATCGGGAGGAAATCGAGAAAGGCGGACAGGATCTTTCGCATCAAGAGGACCAGCTCCACAGCAATGCCGGGCAAATCAACGCCGCGATCAGCGATATAGAGGAGGGACTCCATCGCCTGCCGCCCGATCATCCGCAGGCCCAGGCGCTGCGCAAGCAGCTGGAAGCTCTGCAGAAAGCGCGCGGTGAGAGCGGCCACGGTTTGCACCAGGTTCAACAGGGACAGAAACAGATGCAGGAAGCGGGACGGGACGTGCAGGGGCAACTGATGGATACACAGATAACTCAGATAAATCTTGATCAGCATGACCGGTCACTGGCCCAAACGATTGCCGTTCTGCAGGAGAGTATTCCCGTGCTCCAGCAACACGAAGGAATTTTGGGCAGCAATGCTCTGGAACTGCAGCAAGGATTGTCCTCTCAGTTGGAAGTGATGGGCAGGCTCGGAAACGACATCGGCAAGGAAGCGATGAGAGCCAACGTCATGAACATTAAGAGTAATGTGGAAATGACTGCGGCGAGAAACAGCATCGCCGGGCTGCCGCCGGTGGAGACGCCTTCTTTTGTCAGTAACGTTCTCCAAGGGACATTTGAAGGTATCGGCCATGGCATAAAATTCGTGGTCGTCGACAATATCGCGTGGGCGCTCGACGGAGCATCGAAATGGCTGAAGAAGGAATTGCCCGTGCTCGGGCACATCATCAGCTTCCCGATTGACGTTGTATCTGGCGTCGTTCACGGCGTGGGCGAAATGCTCGAGGGTATCACGACGCTGCTCGCACACCCAGAGGGACTCGGCACACTCTTCGGATACGATCCGGAACATGGAACATGGAACTGGCCATGGAATAGCGAGAAAGCTTGTAAGGCGTGGGCCGAGATGGGCCCAGCGCTGATTTCCTGGAAAGAATTTTCGGGGGGAGAAGTGGGCAAGGGGCTGGGCAAGATCGTGCTGAACGTTCTCATGACCGTGACGGGCATCGGATCGGTGGGCGTCGGGGGAAGCGGGGCAAAAATTGCGTTCATCGGCGCACGCTCAAGCGGCAGCTCGATTACGGGCGCTGTCGTGCGCGCGGGACTTGTAGGAATGCGCAACGGGTTGGCAGAGTTTGGATCCGGCCTCTATAACATGCCGGGATGGATTCTGAAAGATTTGCCGAAAGAAGCACTCCATACGATTGCCGAAATTGTGAAGTCGCCCCTCAGCATCTATAAGTATTTCAAGACGCCGCGGGGCGCCGCGCTGGAAGCATCGATCGGCAGGGATCTCGCGGCGTTCGGCGAAGTCGGGACCCGGATCGAGCAGTTCACAATTGGCGGAAAGAACATCGCCGAGATTCCGGGGCTGGCGGGCCGCAGCGCACAGGAACTGGCATCGATGACGGGTGCGGAATTCATTGCCGCGGGCATCACCGATGCCTCGGCCATACGCGAATTCGTGCACTTCCGCCGTTTGGTGCAGCAGGCAGACAGCCTGCAGATGGCAATCACCACTGGCCGGCACGCGCAGGAACTACGGGCAATCGCGACGGAAGCGGGAATCGCCGACCAGGCGGCTGCGACGAGAGTGGCGGACAATCTGGAACGAATTGTTATCGACGCACGCAGCAAGGACACGCGATACCTCACACGAGTTGTTGACGACATCAACAGGGAAATGCCGCTGCAGCGCGGCCGCGCGTACCAGATCCTGGAGACAACGCAGGACGGTGGGATCGTGGCGTTCAACGCAGACGGAAAACTCGTCGTTAGGGGCCCCAAAGAGATAGCAAAGTTTATAGAAGAGGCACAGAAGATCGGCCTACAGACAAGTGGGAAACCTCTCTTGAGAGTTCTCGATCACGCCGACTCAGCAAGAATACTTGTGGCGGAATCCATGATCGGGCCCATGTCTCCTCAGCAGCAACAGGCGTTCATCAAAGCGCACTACCAATTCGGCGCAAAAACTTCCGACAGGCTCTACACGATGGCTGAACTCCGGGGAAAAGCGAAGACGCTCAGAGCCGGCGGATTCGACATGAGCGAGATCGACCTGCTTATGCGCACAGGTCTCACGGGAGACAGTGCGGTGCTGGAGCGGGCAGCTGCGATAAAGCACGCACAGATTCCACTTGCGATGCCGCCTGGTCTCTCGGGGATGACTCCCGCCGAGCAGCTGCGCTTCTTTGTAGCCAACAAAGGAAAGACTGTCAAACTAAAACTGAATACTGGCGGCGAGCGCGTGGGATTCTTTACTCTAGAAAGCATTGCCGGAGATGAAGTAATTCTGAAAGGCACCGATGGAAAGTATTTGCGTGAACCTGCGGGGAGAATTGTGGGGCGCATCGACGAAGCACGGACATTCGAAGCGGCCAGAAATGTGAATGTGAATCCAGCAAATAGTGCGCAGGCACCGCGCATGGGCAAACTGGAACCCTCACCAGTAAGATCGAAACCGGAGCTGCCCAAAAACATCACTCCTGTTCCCGCACTGGAGCCAACGCCTCCGCCGCGCTACGCGAACCCCACGGGCAAGGGCAAATTCACGATCCCGGTAGAAGACGGCAAAGTCATCACGGTGGGGGCCGACGAATTGATGTCGCGCATGGGTGTGCAGAAAGGCTCCGAGGTGAAAATCTGGCGCAGGCACGATGAACGATGGGAGACGTGGACAGTGAGGGGCATCGACGCCAAAACCGGAAAAATCCAGCTCATCGATCAGAAAGGAGCGAATGTGCTCACAGAATCCGCTGACAGGATCGTCGCACGCATGCGAGGCCCAGACAGTCTCCCGAAGACACCCAAAAACAGGCTTGTGCCCGACGCTCCGGTCTTTAGCAAAGGCGACGAAGCGCTGATCATGCGTAGTGACGGTTCGCTGATGCGGGGCCATGTGAAATATACCTCCAAAGACGGCTGGCATGTGCGAGGGAAGGACAGGCTGATCAAACCCTTCGACCCCAAAAAGCCGCAGGACATCTGGCACGTCAAAGATTTCGAAAAACTCCAAGTACACGATCTTCCCAATCTCCCGGAGTACGCAAGAGTAAAGGTCCACATCCGCGCGCGTGAATTCGTCGCAAAACATCAGACATTATCTGATCCCTCATTCAACAAACTCTTCCCGAAGGACGCAGTTCTTCAACAGGGCCAATTAGGCGACTGTTGGTTGATCGCGGCACTGGAGAGCACGCAGAGAAATGTGTATTTCCCAGAACTGATGAAGACCGCCATCAAAGAGATAAAGGAAGGGGGAAAGATAATCGGGTGGGACGTGCGTTTCCCTCTAGGCAGCACGGAGGGATCGGTGTTACGCGTTACCGCAAAGGACATCGGAACGGGCTCATGGATGCGCGGTCGAAGCGTACTCCCGGTCAATGCTCCAGATGGCTTTCGCATTCTCGAAGCCGCCGTTGCAAAGACAGAAGCGCGCTTAAGCAAAGTACAAAGGAAACAGGGTAAAGTCCCGTTGTATACAAAGAACGGAGAACTCAATATCCAGCAAATATTGGAATTGGGAACGGGAAATGAGGCTCTCGAATATCTCTTTGGAAATGGGTCCAACCAGAACATCATTCGAGGAGATGGTTTACGACCGCTTGCAGAGACGGGTCAGGCCGGTCGTAACAAAGTCGTAGCGCTGTTTGAGAACTTCACCAACGAAAAAGATATTGTCACCGTACAAACCACGATGATGCCCGCATCTGGTGAAAGAAAATACACAAAATACGGTCACGAGTTCTATCATAATCATACATACTCCATCCAGTCCGTAAACCGGTTCGATCGCACGGTCACCATCGCCAATCCCCATAACACCGGACGGCGGCCCTTCATTCTCAGTTGGGATCAAGCCGTCAACGTCTTCCGTGGTTTTCGCGGAGTGGAACTGGATGCGCTCCGTATTTTCCGGTAATCTTCCATCTCTTCACATGGACGAAGGCACGACATCATCATCGGCAGAACTCGCATCCGTTGCACGTCGTCATGCTGCAGCAATTATGGGAGGTGTCAGCACAAAGTTCGGACAGCCGCTGGAACATCTGCAATTACGGCAGGAGACCTGCGAAGCAATCGACGGCAAACCCGGCGAATACACCGTCTTGGTGCTCGCGAAGAATTTCACAATGTACGGCGTCCATCTGCAGTTGGATCCCAATGGTGTGCTGATGACCATTGCGTGTGAGGAAATTCCGAACACGTTTACGACGGATGCGACGGCGTAAATTGAAGGCGGGGAAGTAGGAATCATTTTGTTTGAGGTCACAAACTGTGACCTCAAAATCTTGCCACAATCAGTCCAACTTGAACCCTATAGTGCCTTTCTTCTCCGGAGCAGGAACAGGTGGGGTCATGAGAGCCTCGATGACTTGGAAGATTGTTCTGAACTGTTCGTCGTACTTCTTCTCCATCTCCTGAAGTTTGCGTGCCAGATCTTCGTGCGATGCCAGCCACTGTCGCAATTGGACGAATACCCGCATGATCATGATATTGACGTAAATGGCGCGCGGACTATTGAGGACGGAAGAAAGCATCGCGACTCCTTGTTCAGAGAAAGCATATGAAAGCTTTCTGCGGCCACCCCATCTTGAAGTCACAAATTGTGACTTCAAGATTGCAGTGAATTCCGCTGGTGTTAGTTGAAACATAAAATCTTCTGGGAATCTTCTCTTGTTTCTTTTCACTGCCTGATTCAGTGATTTCACAGTCACTCCATAGAGCTCAGCGAGGTCTCGATCCAGCATCACCTTCTGCCCGCGAATGAGGAGAATCTTGCTGCCGATAGTGCCGAGAGGAATGAGAGATTTTTTCATAGGCAGTAATTCGGAATTGGGTGACGTTGTCATCCTGAGTCCGACGAAGGACGACAACGCCACCTGCGATCCGTTCACGCAGTCGCCAATTCCTTTTCTTCAACTGCTTCCTGAGCAGTCTCTTCAGCGTCCTGACTCTTCTCCTTTGCGCCGAGCAGGACGAGGTTATCGACGATCACCTCGGTGCGGTGGTGCTTTGCACCGTCTTTTTCCCAGCTGCCCGTCTTGAGGTGGCCCTCCACGTAGAGAGGCTTGCCCTTCTTGACGAACTTGCCGGCGAAGTCGGCGAGCCCCCGCCAGGTGACGAGGTTATGGAATTCGGCGAGACTCTGCGTCTCGCCCTGCTTGTCTTTCCAGAACCGGTTGGTCGCAAGACCGAACGTGCAGACGGTCTGGTCGCCTGCCATACGGGTTTCGGGAATGTTCGTGACGTTCCCGAGAAGCATGACTTTGTTCACGCTTTTCATAAATAAAAGGGGGTAAAAAATAGGAGAGAAAGAACGGAGGAGCAGCATACGAACAGGCAAAGAGCCTGGGGAGATGGCCTGGGAGAGATCACTTTTGTGAGTTGTGAGTTTTGCTCTTATGGAAGCCATGATTGGATGTTCCACGGGGTCGTGGAACATCCCGCGTTTTTGACCTACAAACGCCGTATGGGGCGCAG
>CAYJTW010000027.1:0-11554 GCA_964373225.1 uncultured Candidatus Peribacteria bacterium | reverse complement strand
GACCGCCCTCGAACAACTGAAGGAAATTCTGTCACTTCCATCCCTTCCGAAGAGAATCGAAGGCTACGACATCTCCCACCTCGGTGGCACGGAGACGGTCGGCAGCATGGTGGTGATGAAGGATGGAAAAGCAGCCAATGATCTCTACCGTTCCTTCACCATCCGCACGATGAAGTCGGGACAGGTGGACGATTACAAAGCAATAAAGGAGATCCTGACGCGGCGGATGCGTCGGCTGACCGAAGATCTGCCCGCGGAAGAGAAGAAATGGAATGAGGGGGGGATCACGTTCGGCAAAGCGCTGAAGAAAGAACAGGCGGAGATTGAGAAGATTCATGCCGAGCACCCATCGGAGATGAGTACTGTTGGAATCAGCTACAAAAATTATCTCGTCGCGCGCGAAGACGGCGATATCGTCGGATTCGGGAGACTGGTGAAGCATCCTCAGGGGATCGTTGAATTGAAATCGATCTGGGTGAATGAGAGCCTGCGCGGCGGCCGCCTGGGGCAGTTCATCGCGCGCAAAATCCTGCGATCCGTGAAGAAGGGCAAAGTCTACGTGACGATCGTCCCCGAACTCGAGCAGTACTACGCGCACATCGGGTTCCGGTACGTGATCACGCCGCCGAAAGTCTTGATGGATGAAATGGACGAGGAGAAACGCAAATTCCCCGAGACGCCGATGGGCATCGTGATGATGTGGGAGGCGCATCAGAACAAAGTGGACCCGTCGCTGACCGCCAAACCCGACTTGATCGTGATTGATGGCGGCAAAGGACAGCTGAGCACAGCCGTCGATGTCCTCAAAAGTTTTCAGACAGAGATTCCGGTGATCGGACTCGCCAAGCGCGAGGAGGATGTCTTCATTCCCGGGAAAAGCCATCCAACCATCTTTCCATCCGATTCTCCCGCAAAGTTCCTCTTGATGCGATTGCGCGACGAAGCTCATCGTTTTTCGAATGCGCATCGGGAAAAGCGTGCAAAGAACACGATGAAGGCCTCGCAGCTCGATGAGATTCCGGGATTGGGGGAGGAGATGAAGAAGAGGTTGCTCGCAAAGTTCGGGTCCGTGAGTGGTATTAAAGGAGCGAGTGATGAAGAGCTCATGACAATCCTCACAAAATCTCAGCTGGAATCATTGCGGTCTCCTTTGAACTGACTACAATAGACTTCTCCCTCCTCCCCCTGGTCTATGCGCAAATTCTCCCTTCTCCTCGGAACCCTCGGCGGCGCACTCGCCGGATACATCCTGAGCAACGATAAACTGCGCCACCGGATGGCCAATGCGCCAAACGCTGAAGCGATGGCGAAGATGCTCGGGGAGCAGCTGACCAAAGACGGCAGGAAAGTCGCGAAGGAAGTGAAGACATTCGTCGAGAGCGATGACGTGCAGAAGAATTTGAAGAAGGCACGGGCGTTCGCGTCCAAGAAACTCGGCGTCGCGCAGAAAGAACTGGAGAAGTACACGAAGAAGGGAATGAAAGAGGCGAGGAGGTACGCGAAGAAGGGGGTGAGGAACGTCCGATCGATGATGTAGAAGAGTACATCAGGCCCGGATCTTCACCGTCTGAGGATCTTCCTCCTCCTGTGATCCGTCCGAGCCGTTGCCATCGGGGAAGTATCTCTGCTCCAAGAACCTCACGGCCTCATTGTTCGATGTGCAGACCGTGAACAACGTCAAATCTTGCTCGGAAATTTTTCCCTCTTGCAGCATTCGGCCCCTCATGAACTTCAACAAGTCATCGTAGTACCCATCGTAGTTCATGATGAGGATGGGGACATCCGCCTTTGAACCGAGCTTTCCCAGCTGCTTCAGCGTGATCACCTCGGACAGCTCATCCAGCGTGCCGAAACCGCCGGGGAGGAACACGAATGCACGACGATCATTGGCGCGCTCCGCCATCCCGGCTTCCACTAAACCGACTTTACGCGGGGCGAAGTACTTGCAGTGCGCGACTTCATCGGACGAAAAGACCGAGGCGACGTGCTGCTCGAAGGACGACTGTTCTCCGTTGAGCGTGATTTTTACCGCCCCGATCTCGCCACCCGCCTCCTTGGCTCCCACGATGGGTCCTTCCATTGCCCCCGGCCCGCCGCCGGACCACGACGTCACGCCCAGGAGCATCGCAAGACGAAAACCCAGTTTGCGACTCTCTTCGTAGTCTGGATCACCGGGCTTTGTCCTGGCGGACCCGAAGTACACGATGCCCCGCCCCTGCTGCTCGATCACGCGATACGCGGCGAGGATTTCCTGACGCATGTTCTCGGCGCTGCGGCGTTCCTGCTCCTGTCGCAATGCATCATGACCGGCGATATCCGCGACCTCTTCTTTGATCGCGCGGAGAGTTTTCCACGCCGTCTTCTTTGTGGCACCTCGTAAAGAATTGATTCCCGGACAAATGACATCCTTGCAAAAATCGGCGCCCGGATCACTTTCACGCCAGCGAACCAATAATTTCAAACCCAAATCCTGCAGAGACGTGTCACCCGATTTCTCGAGGGCATCCATGACGATGTTTTCGATGTCCGCTGCGCGCGGAGACATAGCGGAAAACGGTATTTCCAGCATTCTCCCTTCATCACCATCAATGTCAATCTTTCAGGACACCCAGGGGATTTCTCAGCTTTCCCTTGCTTAAATGAGCGTGATATGTACAATCCACAGCGGGCTCCGGAAGTGAGGACACCTCCCGCAGGACTGCCCAGGTTTTTCTATGATGAAGAAGAGATCAGCGGCAAGCGGTACGCGAGTAGAATCACATCCATCTACTCACCGCTCTCCACTCTCCGCTTGTCGCTTTATCGTTGTGACGGGAGGAGTGTGTTCGTCGCTCGGCAAAGGCATTGCCGTGAGTTCCATCGGCGCGATCATGAAGGCCTGCGGGTTCAAAGTATTCGTGCAGAAGCTCGATCCGTACTTGAACGTGGACCCCGGCACGATGAGTCCGTTCCAGCACGGTGAAGTGTACGTGACCGATGACGGCGCGGAGACCGATCTCGATCTGGGTCATTATGAGAGATTTATTGATGAGCCGATGAGCAGGCTGAGCACCGTGACGACGGGTCAGATTTACCAGGAAGTCCTGGGGAAAGAGAGACATGGAACATTCCTCGGCAAGACCATTCAGGTCGTTCCGCATATCACCGATGCGATCAAAAAGCGGATCACGGGAGCGGCCGAGAATTCCGGCGCAGAGATCATGCTCGTGGAGATCGGTGGAACGGTCGGAGACATCGAAGGCGAGCCGTTCCTGGAAGCCGTCCGCCAGATGCGCCATGAACTCGGTGCCTCACGCGTCTTCCACGTGCACCTGACGCTGCTCCCCTACCTCGCCGCGAGCAAGGAACTGAAGACCAAGCCAACGCAGCTCTCCGTGCGCGAGCTTCGTCGCAGCGGCCTCGAGCCAGACATGATCCTCGCTCGGGCCGATCAGCGCATTCCCGATGAACTCCTGGAGAAGATCAGCCACTTCTGCGGCGTCGATCGCAAGGCTGTCATCCCCGCGCCCACAGTCCATTCCATTTACGATGTTCCGTTGAACTTCCAGGCCTACAACATGGCGGAGATCATCTGCGAGAAGCTGGAACTCGGCAACGTGAAGCCGGACATGCGCGAATGGGAGAAAGGCAAAACGCGTCATGACGAAGCCAAAGGAAAAGTGAAAATCGCGATGGTCGGCAAGTACACGCAGCTCGATGACGCCTACTTGAGCGTGATCGAATCGATCAAATCCGCTGCGGTCTTCGAGAAACGTCATGCGGAGATCGTGTGGGTTGATTCCGAAAAGCTCCTTGCCCGCCGTAGCACGGGCGAAGGTGG
Source organism: uncultured Candidatus Peribacteria bacterium (assembly GCA_964373225.1). Taxonomy (GTDB): domain Bacteria; phylum Patescibacteriota; class Gracilibacteria; order Peribacterales; family Peribacteraceae; genus JABFSS01. The sequence continues at coordinate 7,734 of CAYJTW010000027.1, read as the reverse complement.
GGAGAAAAAAGATCCAGAGACCTGGAAGCTCCTCAAGTCCTGCGTCGGCATCGTCGTCCCGGGTGGATTCGGAACACGAGGAATTGAGGGGAAGATCGCCGCAGCGCACTACGCACGCACGGAAAAAGTCCCCTACCTCGGCCTCTGCCTCGGCGCGCAATTGATGACCATAGAGTTCGCGCGCGCGACGCTCAAGGATCCCACACTCACGAGTGAAGAGTTTGATGAAGACGGAAAACTCGGCCGCGACAAATATGTCGTGCATTTCCTCCCCGGTCAGCACAAAGATAAGGAGAAAGGCGGGACGCTGCGGCTCGGCGCCTACACCTGCACGCTGAAGTCAGGAACAAAGGCTGCTGCTGCCTATGGTTCAAAAGAAATTTCCGAAAGACATCGCCACCGCTACGAGTTCAACAACGCATTCAGGAAAAATCTTGAGAACCACGGCCTGATCTTCTCGGGCATCTGGGAGAAGACCGGCCTCGCCGAGATCGTCGAGCTCAAAGATCACCCCTTCATGCTCGGCAGCCAGTTCCATCCGGAGTTCAAGAGCCGACCGCACCGGCCGCATCCGCTGTTTGCGGCGTGGATGAGGGCGGTGGTAAAGAAATAACAAAAAACGAGCAAAGAAAATGGCCGTCGCGGCGCAGCATGCTGCGCCGCTACATAAATGCGTATGCGTAGGGGCGTTGCATGCAACGCCCCTACATCTATGCTATATCCATGCCCCTGCTCTCCATCTCCCACCTCTCCCTGACCCTCAACAGCCAGCACATCCTCAAAAACGTCACCTTCTCCGTCGACCAGGGCGAAGTTGTGGGGTTGATCGGACCCAATGGATCCGGGAAGACCACGCTCTTCAACGTGCTCTCGGGATTTTTGAAGCCGAGTAGCGGATCCATTCACCTGCGTGATGCCGATATCACGACGGTCTCCCCCGCGCAGCGCGCGAAGCTCGGTATGGGACGGGTCTTCCAGAACTTCGGCATCTTCCGCGAGATGACACTCGAGGAGAACATCCTCGTCGCGCTCGAAGCGCTGCCGAAGGAGCAGCGGATGCTGCTCGGCAACATCAAAGAGGTTGTGAAAGGCACACTGAATATGGTCGGCTTGAGCCAACATGCGAAAAAAAAAGCCGGCTCCCTCAGTGGAGGACAGATGAGGCTCCTCGAAATCGCCCGGACGCTGAAATCCGGGAAGGAACTCTTCCTGCTCGATGAACCGACCGCGGGCGTCAGCCCCAAGATGACCAAGCAGGTCGCCGAGCTGATTGCCGAACTGAAGAACGAAGGCAAAACCGTCCTGATCATTGAACATGACCTGCCGTTCATCTCCAGTATCTGTGACCGGGTGATGGTGCTCGATGTCGGCGAAGTGGTGCTCAATGGAAAACCCAAAGAGATCAAGCATGATAAGAAATTGCAGGAAATTTACTTTGGAGCGGACCCTACCGCTTAATCCCGCCTGCCCACCGAAGCCTTGGCGAAGGTGGGAGTAGCCCGCCGGAGGCGGGCGTACGAGGGATCGGGCGGATCCAACAGAACGAATTGCAGACTGGTCGGGGCATTTGCATACAACCGAATATCTGTCACAATAGTTTGCCTATGGAGGCGCTTGACCATCTCGAATACTACCTCGATGCCATCGACGAATACGTGAGAGGGAGATTGAAAGGAACCATCGATCACCAACGTCTGCACACGGAGGAGGACGTGCGAAACGTCCTCAGCGGAAACAAACACCTGATGCAATTGGCATTGCAGGCACTGACGGTTTCCCAGAAAATCGAGGATTATCTGGCAAAGCGGGAATACGACCGAGCGGAAGGATTGTTGAATGGTATTCCCCGGCCGTGCACGATGAACACTTGGCAACAGGTCATCCGCAAGTATCGGGACGGAAAGGGCGATTCCGTGACTGCCGGGAATGCAGAGCTGGATCGTCGTTGCATCCTGCAAAAAAAAATTGGAACAGACATGGATATCGCGGATGTGATGGATGCACTCGTGACCGTCGCGAGCGAGGCAAAATGGTTCGTGAATATGCACTCGGGGATCATCCTCGGGAAGACGCAACTCCAGATCGTCGCACTCTGTCTCAAAACGGGTGAGGGGCGGAGCGTCGGCACGAAGAAGATCCGAAGTCTCGGCAAGTCGGACGGCACGATCAAGGATGCTCTTCAGCGATTGCGGCATCATTGTGAACACAGCCCCGTGCACATCACCGGCACGCTGGAAACGGGCATCGTCCTCCGTCACAAAAAGCACGCAACAACGGAGAGCGCGTAGTTGACGTAGGCAGCGCCGCAAATGCAGAATACCTCCACACTTTCCCCCCCCTCCATGAAGCGTTCCCTCGCTCTCGTTTCCCTCGTCGCGCTGACTCTTTCCGCCTGCCAAATGGCCGGCACGGGCGGTGGCACAATCAAAATCGGGTACCTCGGGCCGCTCACCGGCGATGCCGCGTCGTACGGAGTGGATACGCTCAACGGCGCGACGATGAAGATGGAAGAGATCAACGCCGCGGGCGGCGTGAAGGGCCGGATGATCGAGCTCATCGCTGAGGACGGCAAGTGCACCGGCGCCGAGGCCGCCAATGCCGCACAGAAGCTCGTCAACGTGGACAAAGTGATCGCCATCGTTGGCGGACAGTGCAGCGGCGAAACTCTCGCGGCGGCCCCCATCGCCGAGGCCGGCAAAGTCGTGATGGTCTCGCCGGTTTCGAGCAGCCCGGACGTGACCACGGCCGGCGAGTACATCTTCCGTGACTACCCCAGCGATGCGCTCAAGACCAGGGTCATGGCGAAGTACCTGGCGGATGAAGGAATCACGAAGGTGGCGGTGATCAGCGAGAATACCGACTTCGCGACGGCCTTCCGCGATTCTCTCAAGAAGAGTCTTCCTGCGGGCACTCTGGTGTTCGATCAGGTCGTGGAACCCGGAACCAAGGACTTCCGCACGCTCATGACCCGGCTCAAGTCGGCGAATTTCGAGATGTTCTTCCCGAATGCGCAGTCGGATGCGGTCATGGGAGCCATGATCCAGCAAATGCGTGATGCCGGCATGACGCAGCAGATGATCACCCACGATGTGGGTGACTCGCTGACGCTCATTGATCTCGCAAAGGATGCCGTGGAAGGCATGCTCGTCATCAACGTCCCCACCGCAGGTCTTGGGACGGAGTTTGAGACGAAGTTCACCGAAAAGTACGGAAAGCCGCAAGCGAACATCGCCTTTGCCGCGCACGCGTACGACGCTCTGGGAGTAATCGCGAAGGCAATCGAGTCGGGAGCGACAGACGGGACAACCATGCGCGACTGGCTCAGCGCGATGCCGCAGTACACTGGCATCGTCGGCACATTCCACTTCGACAAGAATGGAGACGTCGTCGGCATTCCGTATGGACTGAAGAAATTCGAGAACGGCAAGATCGCGAAGGTGAAGGACCTTCCGCTAGAATGAGTGGCGGAATGCAACTCCTGATCAATGCTCTCATCGCCGGCTCCCTTGCCGCTCTCATGGCAGGGGGGCTTGCGCTCGTGTACGGCGTTCTCGGGATTTTCAACCTCGCCCTTGGTCAACTGGCGCTCACCGGCGGCTACGCGACATGGTGGCTGCATCAGAGCGGAGTGCCGCTGCCATTGAGCATCGCAGGAGGCGTCGTGATCGGTGCGGCAGTCACCTGGCTGACATTCGAAATCGCGATTGGCCCCTTCTACCGGCGAGATCGGTTTCTGCCGCTCGTGACGACCATCGCCTGGAGCATGATCCTCGATGCTCTGCTGCTGCTTCTCGTGGAGGAGCGCCCGCGTTCGATCCTCGGCGGCACCAAACACTTTCTGGAGTTCGATGCGATCCGCCTGAGTGTGGAGCAGTTAATCCTGATCGTTTGCACGCTCTTCTTCCTGGGGAGCGTCGCCTGGGTGCTGCATTCGACACCGTTCGGACGCAAGATTCGGGCAACGGTGCAACATCCGGATGCCGCGCGGAGTCTCGGGATCCCCTCCTCCGTCCTGCATCGGATCGTCTTCATCGGCAGCGGCGTACTGGCCGCGCTCGGCGGCATCTACATCGGCATCGACCAGAACATCACACCGACCCTGGCATTCCCCATCACCATCAAGGCCTATGCGGCGCTCATCGCCGGGGGGAAGGACAATTTTTGGGGCACCATCCTCGCGGCCTACATCATCGCGATAGTCGAGCAGTTGGCTATCGGCACTCCGTGGTTCTTCGGGGAGTACATTCCAGCCGGCTTCCAAAGCGTCATCGCCTTGCTCTTCATCATCGTCGTGCTGCTGGTGAAGCCGACGGGAATTTTCGGTCACCGTCTGCGCACCGCATAGTATGGCATTCACCCTCCACATCATCGCCATCACCGCCATGACGATCCCCAGCGTCCTGGGGTACAACCTGATTTTCGGAAAAGGGAAAATTCTGCACTTCGGTCCCATCGGCGTCTCCGTGGTGACCAGCTACGCGACATTCGTGACGCTCGGATGGACGGGGAGCTACCTCGCAGCCGTCGTTGCCGGCATCCTGGCCGCCCTCCTGGTATCGGCATTCTTCGCTTGGCTCTCGTTCCGCTTGGAAGCCGACGCACTCGGCATCCTGACCATCGCCGTCCACCTCGCCTTTCTCACACTGATCCTCAACTGGCCAGCGGTCACGCGCGGGGCGCTGGGTATCCCGAACATTCCGCGGATGCCCTGGATCACATCGCCCGAAGCGTTCGCCGCAGTGGTGACGGGCGTAGCCGCATGTTGGGTTGTCATCCTGTGGCTGCTGAACCGCAGTGCATATGGACGTCAATTGCAGGCGCTGGCGGAACATGAGTGGCACGCGAAGTCGCTCGGCATCGACCGCTACAGGATGCATTTGATGACGTTCCTCATCGGCGGGCTCTGCGCCGTCAGTGCAAGCATCTTCTATCCCCAGTACATCCACCTGCTCCATCCGAGTGACTACGGCTTCCCCTTCCTCATCTTCTTCGTGATGTGCGTCGTCGCCGGAAAACCCGGGAGCGTGCTGGGTGTCACGCTCGCAACCGTGTTGCTCACGCTGCTCAAGGAAGGCCTCCGCTTCCTCCCCTTCTCCGCCACCATCATGGGTCCGATGCGGCTGCTCCTCTTCGGGATCATTCTGCTCGCGGCTGTTTGGTACAGAAGAGACACGTTGTTTCCGCAGAAAAGGACGATCTGACGTTAATTCGTTAACTGGTGAACTCGTATGAGATTGTACGAGTGAACGAATTAACGAGTTAGCGAGCGGTTTTTACGTCGTGTTATTACGAGAAAATATACGATAGAATGAAATCCAATGAATCTCTCCCAAACCCTCCTCGGCGTCTCCTTCGAAAACCCGACGGTCCTCGCCTCGGGAATCATGGGCATCACGGCGTCGTCATGGAGACTGGTGGCACAGAACGGAGCAGGCGCGATCACGACCAAATCGCTCTGGCCGGTCCCCCACCAGGGCAACGCCAATCCGACGATGATCTCGACCGAGCACTGGACGCTCAATGCGGTCGGCGTGCCCGATGCCGGTCCGGAGAAGGCAAAGGAGGAGATCAGCGACTACCTTAGAACCAAACCGACGCCGCTCATCGCGAACGTGATTGGGCTCTCGGCGGATGAATTCGCCTGGATCACGCACGAGCTCGCCCCGCTCAAGCCCGACTTCTTCGAAGTGAACCTCTCGACGCCGACGTTCTGGAAGCTGCGGGGCAAATTGTTCTCGGAAGATCCCACCGAAGCCGCCGAGATCATCAAGGCGGTGAAGAAGGAAGCGAACGGCATCCCGGTGTTTGCCAAGTTGACCCCGAACGTCGCAAAAATTGAAGTGATCGCAAGTGCCTGCGCCGAAGCGGGCGCGGACGGCTTCTGCGCGATCAATACCGTGGGCCCGGGCATGGCGATCGATCTGCGCTCGCGCATGCCGATCCTCGCCGCGAAGAAAGGCGGCGTCTCGGGCCCCGGGATCAAGCCGATCGCGGTCTGCTGCATCGCCGATATCTACGAAGCGACGGAGGGCAAGCTCCCGATCATCGGCACGGGGGGCGTCTACACCGGTGAAGACGCGATTGAATTGATGCTCGCGGGCGCAAGCCTGATCGGCATCGGCACGGCCGTCGCGGATCGCGGGCTGACGGTCTTTAAAGACGTGTGTAATGAGATGCAGATGTGGTGCACCAACGAGGGGGTGGATAACGTGGGAGATTTGATCGGCGGAATGCATAGAGAACTGGCAAAACGTTCCTCGTTAACTCGTTAATTCGTTAACTCGTATCCTTTTTATGCACTTGTCCTTGATTCAAAAAACGAATTAACCAGTTAACGAATTAACGAGCATATTTCGAATCCCCGACTATATTATGACTTCCATTCAACTCCAATCCCGGCTCCCCCGCACCTACCGCATCAAACACATCAAGCGGGAAACCGAGATGGTGCAGACCTTCACCTTCGACGGCTCGCTCGGCGCGAAGCCCGGCCAGTTCGTGATGGTCTGGATGCCGGGAGTGGACGAAATCCCGATGAGCGTCGCCGAGGACGACGGCGCGGTGACGAGGATCACCTTCTTCGCCGTCGGCGATATGACCAATGAATTCGCCAAGCTCCAGGTGGGCGACCTTGCGGGGCTCAGAGGACCGTTTGGAACGCACTACGCGTGGGAACCCGGACAACACATCGTGCTTGTGGCCGGCGGCTACGGCGCAGCGCCCATGTACTTCGTCGCCAAGGAGACGGTCGGCCACGGCTGCACGCTGGAAGTGATCGTTGGCGCGCGGAGCAAGGAACATCTGCTCTTCGTGAAGGAACTCGAAGCGCTGCCGCACGTCTCGCTCCACATCGCGACGAACGACGGATCGGCGGGCTACAAAGGTTTCAATACCGATATCCTCGAGAAGCTCCTGAGCTTGTGTCCTCGCCCTACCAAGAACCAGCGCGCTTCTTCGACGCGCGGGCAGAAATGCCTGCCAATAGACCAAGTCTTCGGTTGCGGACCCGAGATGATGCTCAAGAAGATCAGTGAGATCTGCGCGACGCACGACGTCCCCGCCCAGCTCTCGATGGAGCGCTACATGAAGTGCGGCTACGGCCTCTGCGGGAACTGCGTCATGGATCCTCTGGGAATCCGCATGTGCGTGGAGGGACCGGTCGTGAAGAATGAGGTGCTGTTGAAGCTGGCGGAGTTCGGGGAGTATCATCGAGATGATCTCGGAAAGAAACATCGTTTTGAGAGAAAAATAGGATAAAATAGCATATTGCATATTATTTATAATTATGTTATTATATACGAGTCATCTTCCGATCGATCGTCACTGATCGTCCCGAAGGGTGGCATGGGCTCCCACCGCAAGGTGGCGAACACCAACATCAACCGTCAGCTGCAGTCGTAGATGGCGGTTTTTGTTTGCGCACAAACACCCTGAGCGAGCGTTCCGTTGACTTGTATAGCGGTCGTGGCGAGTCGAAGGGTGCTATTATCACTCGTCAACACCGAGTGCTAGACAGACGCAGATGCCCATGCTATCCTTCGCATCCTATTTCCTTTCCCCAATCCCCAATGTCCCCTTCGACTTCACTCAGGGCAGGCGGCGGAGGCGGTGGTTGCGGCACCTGCTTCGCAGGTGGTTGCGGTTGCTAATCCCACTCGCAGAGAAACCTCGTGAGAGGGAAGAGCTCCGTACAAGCGGGGCTCTTTCTTTTATGAAATGATTGGCAGAACGGCG